>QKAL01000129.1 GCA_003246475.1 Lentisphaerota bacterium | reverse complement strand
ATTCGATCGGGGCATTGACAAAAACCCCGACTTTGCGGCAGTTTTCCGGCAGCTGCGCCGTAAGCGCTCTCAGTTTATCCGGCGCTATATAACGCGGCGAACGTTCATAGAGGATGAATCCGAGATAATCAGCCCCGGCCGCCAACGCCGCCTGAGCATCCTCCAATCTGGTGATCCCGCATACTTTTACTTTGACGTTCATTTCATTGACCCGCGTATCAGATACGAAAGTTTATCGCCGGGATGTTCGGCCCGCATCAGCGTTTCGCCGATCAGGAATCCGGAAGCGCCGACGGCAATCAGGTCCATGATGTCGCAACGACCGGTAATGCCGCTCTCGGCGATAACGACCCTGTCGTCGGGAATAATTTCCAACATCTGCCGCGTCACCGCCAGATCAGTCCTGAAAGTCTTGAGGTCTCGGCAATTGATACCGATAATGTCCACGCCGACCTCCAGAACCATGTCAAGTTCCTCCCGGTTATGGATCTCGCAGAGTACCGCCATCCCCAGCGATTGCGCCAGGCGGTAGAGCGACGAAAAGGTCTTCTGATCCAACGCCGCGGCAATCAGCAATATGGCATCCGCGCCCAGCACCCGCGCCCGGTAGATCTGGTAAGGCTCAAAAATGAAGTCTTTGCGCAGAACCGGAATATGTACCTGCTTTGCAACTTTCTGCAGATATTCCTGACTGCCGAGAAAATAATTTTTTTCGGTCAACACGGAAAGCGCGGCGGCACCGGCTTTTTCCAGTTCCAGAGCCAGTTTTTCGGGTTCGAAATTTTCACGTATCAAGCCTTTGGACGGCGACGCCTTTTTAAGTTCGGCAATAACCCGCACATCGGAAGGATTGGCGAAAGCGGCCTTGAAGTCACGGCATTTTTTCGACTGCTCAGCCTGTTCGACGGTAGTTTTTTCGGGAAATAGCTCTTTTTCCGTTACCAGGTCACGGCGACAGTCGGCAATGATTTTTTCCAGAATGTTCATGATCTGCTCGCCTCGATAAGAAGTTCCAGTTTCCGCATAGCCGAGCCGGAATCGATTGACTGTTCTGCCAGCTTTATGCCGTCATGGAGATTTTCAGCCTTTTCGCCGACGACGATTGCCGCGGCAGCATTGAGCAGCGTGATCGCCCGAGGCGCACCTTTTTCCGAGCCGTCCAGAATCGACCGGATGATCTGCGCGTTGCAGGCCGGGTCACCACCCTTGATCTCGGAAGCATCATAGGTACCGCCGATCAGCATTTCCGGGAAAAGTTCGTAAGTTTTGATCGTTCCATCTCGCAATTCCGACACCCGGGTGGAGGTGGTGCAGGTAATTTCGTCAAGCCCGTCGTTGCCATAGACCACCATGGCCCGGCGGCAACCCAGCTCCTTGAGCACCCCGGCAAACATCTCAGTCAGAACCGGAGAAAATACCCCGAGAAGCTGTCCGCCCGCCCCGGCCGGATTAGTCAATGGACCAAGCATATTGAAAAGCGTCCGGATGCCGAGATCGCGCCGAATCGGAGCGACGTTTTTCATCGACGGATGCATCTTCTGCGCAAACAGGAAACCGATGCCGTTTTCCCGGATCGAATGTTCCATCACTTCCGGTCCGGCATCAAGGTTGAACCCCAGCGCCGCCAACACGTCGGCCGAACCGCATTTGCTGGAAACGCTGCGGTTGCCGTGCTTGGCCACGGTAATGCCAGCACCGGCGGCAACCAGCGCCGCAATGGTGGAAATATTGAAGGTATCAGCACCGTCCCCACCGGTTCCGCAGGTATCGATTACCGGACCGGGTCCGGCATCGATAAACGCCGCATGACGGCGCATGGAACGCGCCGCACCGGTAACTTCGTCGATACGCTCACCCTTCATCCGCAACGCCACCAGAAACGCCCCGACCAACGCCGGAGAAGCGGTTCCGCCCATGATCTCATCCATAACCTCGCTCATGGCATCGGCGGAAAGATCGCCGCCGGTTATCACTTTTTTAAGACATTCAGCTATCACGATGTCACCCCCGATCAGTTCTTGCTTTTGGCGAGTTCAACTTCTTTGATGAAGTTAGCGAGCTGACGCTTGCCGGTAGAGGTCAGTATCGACTCGGGATGGTACTGGATCCCCTCGATCAGATACTCGCGGTGGCGTACACCCATGATCTCACCGTCCTCGGCCCGGGCGGTAACCTCGAGGCAATCCGGCAATGTATCCGCCCGTAACGCCAGCGAATGATAGCGTACCGCCTTCAACGGCGAAGTCATACCGGTAAAGAGCCCCTTGCCGTCATGACTGATGTCGGAAGTTTTGCCATGCATGATGCGGGCGGCGCGAATGACTTCCGCGCCGAAAGCGTAACCGATCGCCTGATGTCCCAGGCAAACTCCCAGCAACGGAATCCTGCCTGCCGCCGCCTTGATCAGGTCGATGATGATTCCGCCATCCTCCGGTCGTCCCGGCCCAGGGGAGATGACGATGAACTCGGGGTTCATAGCCATGGCTTCCTCGACCGTGATTTCATTGTTGCGCCGGGTCACCACCTCTTTATTGAGCATGTAAAAATACTGTACCAGGTTATAGGTAAAAGAATCGTAATTATCTATCATCAAAATCATATTAACACCTCGAAATTAAGCCAGTTCCAGACCGTGTGACGCCAGTTCGATGGCCTTGAAGACCGCCGTGGCCTTGTTGACCGTTTCCATATACTCCTTCTCCGGTTCGGAATCATAGACGATTCCGCCGCCGGCCTGAACCGAAATGGTATCGCCGTCGATCAGCAGCGTCCGGATGGTGATTGCCATATCCATGTTGTGGTTGTAACCGAAATACCCGACCGCGCCGCCATAAGTTCCGCGCGGGCACGGCTCCAGTTCGTTGATGATCTCCATGGCACGGATTTTCGGCGCGCCGCTAAGGGTTCCGGCCGGGAAAGTCGCTTTCAGCAGGTCGAAGCAGTCCTTGCCGTCGTCCAGCACCGATTCCACCGTCGAAACGATATGCATCACATGCGAATAGCGCTCGATAGTCATGAAATCCTTGACTTGCACGCTGGCGGGAACCGCGGTACGCCCCAGATCGTTGCGGCCGAGGTCGACCAGCATCACGTGTTCGGCGCGTTCCTTCTCGTCGCGCAGCAGCTCATCGGCCAGGGCCATATCTTCCTGCTCGTTGACGCCGCGGCGGCGGGTACCGGCAATCGGACGGACTTCCGCCTTGTTGCCGGTCAGCTTGACCATCAGCTCCGGCGAGGAGCCGATCAGTATGCGGCCATCGAATTTCAGGAAAAAGGTGTAAGGCGAAGGATTGATCAGACGGAGCGCGCGGTAGAGCTGAATCGGCTTGACCGTCAGTTTGGTGGAAAAGCGCTGCGACAGCACCACCTGAATGATGTCGCCCGCCATGATGTACTCCTTGCCCTTGTTGACCATCTGGTAATAGGCATCCTTGGTCATATTCGATTTGAGCGGCGGAGTATTGACATAGGCGTTGTTAAGAACGGGAGCGGGAGCTTTCAGGCGGTTGCTCAGGGCATTGACGCGGGAACAGGCGAAATCATAGGCGGCCCGCGGCGACGGATGTTTATC
This sequence comes from Lentisphaerota bacterium, assembly GCA_003246475.1. Lineage (GTDB taxonomy): Bacteria > Verrucomicrobiota > Lentisphaeria > Victivallales > SZUA-371 > SZUA-371. The sequence goes on along the minus strand of QKAL01000129.1, from coordinate 926 downwards.
CAGGTGTACGCAGATCGACACCATTACCGTATGGCGGACATTGTCGAAAACAATCATCTCGTCAGTCATCATCAGGCAGGAAACCGGCCCGTTCAACGCACTTTTGGGTTCCGGCAGCTTTTCGAACTCGTTCACCGTCTCATAACCGAGGTATCCGACTGCACCACCAAAAAACGGCGGCAGGCCCGGAACGGATACCGGCCGGTCGTCCTTCATCACCTGACGCAACGCCATCAGCGGACCGTCCGGAGCAGGAAGCTCGGTAGTAACGCCGTTTTCGGTAATATATGGCTTGCCGTTTTCCACATGGAAGATGGCGCGCGGGTTGACGCCGATAAAGGAATACCTGCCCCAGCGCTCGCCGCCTTCAACGCTCTCCAGTAAAAACAGGTTTTCATCTTCGGTAAAACGGCTGAGCACGGAGACCGGAGTTTCCATGTCAGCGATGTGTTCGCTGTAAACCGGCACGATATTGCCGCGTTTGCACAGCTCCAGGAACTCTTCGTAATCGGGTTTGAACATTTTTGATCCTTTCGTTTTATCTATTTGTGATTGCTTGAAAATTTTAACAAAAAAAGCCGTGAACCTCTGGGAAGATTCACGGCTGCTTGATTTGAATTTGACTGATTACCGCACGTCAGAACTCAGCATCACGAGAACTTCCCGATTGCTGCGCCACCACCACCAATAAAAACGGTTTTTAATCTCAGTCATTATATTATCTCTCTTATTCCATATATCATTCGGAAAAAACTAAAAAAAAACGGATCGATCTTTTTTCGGATCGATCCGCATTATCACTTGTCATTATTACAGGCCAAACAAGTTCCCTCACGGATCTACCGCTGGAAACGCCACCAACCAAAACAAAATTTTTCAGCCTGCTTTTTCAAAATATACTCCAATTTTCAAAAACATATCAATAT
>QKAL01000233.1 GCA_003246475.1 Lentisphaerota bacterium | reverse complement strand
ACTCGAGATCAAAAGTTTGACCAGTTCGGGATTGTCGTTGCGGTCAACACAATGATGCAGTGCATTACCTTCCCGGGACGACACCATTTTTACGTCGGCACCCTTTTCAATAAGTAATTTTACCACATCATAAGCATTGTTATCACAGGCCATCATCAGGGCATTCTGTTTTTCGTGATTAAGACTGTTTACATCAGCTCCATGCTCGAGCAGCATCTCAGCGAACACTGAGTTTTTCGAGAATTTGGCAGCAAAGATCAGTGGAGTCCAACCATGTATATTGGGAGTTTTGACCAGGGCATTGTGATCCAGGAGTAAGCGAAGAATATCAGGATTACGAGAATAGCGCAGCAGAAAAATTGCCGCCGTCCAACCCTCATCATCCTTCGCATTGACGTCCGCGCCATTTTCAAGCAACATCCTGCACATCTCGATATTACCCATTTCCGCCGCCTTCATCAACGGCGTGAGTCCGCTTTTCGACACGATATTCGGATTGGCATGATGTTGCAGCAGTTGCTTCATGATGTTGACATTTTCGCCATTCTGAGCGGCACAAACCAGCGGAGTGCGTCCGCTCAAGGACTGACGATTGACGTCGCAGGAAAATTTAAGCAACAATTTGAACAGTTTTTCATTACCGTCTTCGGCGGCACGACACATCCCGGTCATCTTCAAGCTGATGACATCGGATTCTTCATCTGAAATCATTGCCGCCAAACAGTCCCCCGCCCATTCCCGAAAACGCGGATCGCTGTTCTCTTTCACCGCCAAGAGCATCGAAACGGCCATGCGTTCTCCGTCATCCTGCAAATTGTAATTTTCAGCTCGTTCGACCAGCGAACCGGTCGGGCCACGATAGACAGAGATCAAATATTCCCAATCCGCTCGCGAACGGTTGAGATGATCGAGATTGTGAACCCACAACTTCGGAAACAAACCGTCAAACTCGACATTTTTCGGAACCGATTTCAATATCGCGTCAGCCTTTTCCCAGTCCCCACATCCCAGCATCAAAATCGCATGGCGCGCCCGCCACTCATCGCGTTTCGGGTTGTTGTGCTTTTCCAACTGTCCGAACAATATATCGATCTTTTTCATGACCACCGGATCGACTCGAAACGGGCGCTGCCAGGCAAAATGTTCCTGCTCGCCACTGACTCCCAGCAGCGCCCGATAAAAATACTGCGGCACTATCGTGTCGAAACGATTGGTTTCCAGCGCCTTGCATCCAAACAGCAGCATGGCGGCATGAGATCCACTCCAACGCGGATGCAACGCCCACATCAGATTATCATAGGCAGGCTCATAATCCAGCTGCGCCTTAACCGCCCTGTTAAACCAGTCTGCTTTCGAGACGCCTTCCACTCCATGTCCACCCATCGTCACAATGATCATTTCCGCCGCCGCCTCGGGACGATCCGGACAGCGTTCCCAAGCCGCGGTCAAAGAACGACATGCCGCTTTGAGATGTTTTTCAAATCCTGCCCAACCGTTGGGAGTAACTGTTTTCGCCCAACCTTTGCCACGCGCCTTCCATGCCTCACCAATCTCATTCATTCCGATTGCCATGCCACGCAACCAGGGATCGCGGGAATTACGGATCACCGTTTTCCAACCATCGGGAAATTTATAATTGTCCAGCAGCCGAAACAGCACCTGTGGACCAATCCCATCACTCCAGACGTTCCGTTTCAACGACGAGATCAGAGCAGAACAGCCGATCCGTCCAATACTGTAACATTCGCCGCGATTCTTCTCCAGCCAGACGGCATTTCCGGCGGCAACCATACGCAGAACGTCGGAAAGATCATTCTGGTAAACCAGCGGCATCAACAGATCACGTCCCTGGTCCACCCTGCCCGTATTGATCAAGCACACCGCATACAGCAACCTCGGCAGCATGTCGGCAGCGCCATCGGCTTCGAACTTGTCGCCTTCATCACACAACCGATCCCAGTCGGCAAAATTTTTGTCGTCAATGCCACGGATGCACGAGCGTATCCACACTGCCAGTTTCGGATCGTAAGTCTTTCCTTCGGTAAGAAGTTTATACAGTAATTCGGTCTTTTTCTGCTGGAATTTTGCCTCGGCATTGACCGTCTGCGCCGTCGGGATGACAATATCAGCAACCATTTGCGTGGCATCATCCTCCACTTTTACCGCCGCCCGCTTCAAGGAGCCATGACACAACAATGCCACACCGGACAACACCATTATTAAAATAATTTTCCGCATTAATCCACCCCATTACTTACATTTATTTTCAAATAATAATGATATATGGCATTCGGGTTAATGCAAACATAAAATATAGTATACAAAGAAGATTTCACGGCGATTGCACCGATAATTCGAGGAGGTGCCAATTCAAATTACAAGTGCGACAGTTTGTCATTTGTAACCATATACACCTAATCTTTAAGAAAAAATAATCCCAAGTCAGGGGAGAAATGCTGTCCTGAATTTTGTGTAAACGGCATATTTGATTAAAAGTTTCTTGGTATTAATTTAGCATTTATACGGCGTGCGCAAGCACGCTTTCCCGAAAAAACGCGCATTAAAAAATCTCCGGAGGAGATGCGCGGTTTTCCGGTAATGAATTGGCATGGTCCAACGCCGCGACACATTGCGTACCGCAAGATAAAGGAGTTTGTAGGCATAACTCGTCCTCTTTCGGTTTGGAGTAATTTACTCAGTTATGGCTATTTACACAAAAAACTTTACAGACTCTCAATAACGTGACGCGTCCAATAGATAAGCGATCATATATTGCCGCCCAGACGCACAAGTCTTCAGTACACGCTGGGGAAAGTAATAACCTCACCATAAGAATCTTACGAAAAAATTACCGAAATATTATGTAAAATCTAGTTTTTCGGCTTGAATACTACTCATATTGTGGCATGTTTCACACTTTAAATTTGGCGGTTTAAACACTTTAAAATGTGAACCCTATTTTATTGGAGTAAACGAGAGTTGAAAATTAATCTCAACGATTTTTTCACCGAAGCGGAGTGGAATAAAGTAATGTCCTTCTCCGAAAACCGGGAGACGCCGTTTCAGCTGATCCTGTCCGATGTCATCAGGCAGAAATATCAGGAGCTGCGCGAGCACCTTCCCTATGCCAAGATCTATTATGCGGTAAAATCAAACCCCGCGCCGGAAGTCATTACTCTGCTCAATGAGTTGGGTTCACATTTCGACGTGGCCTCCATCTATGAATTACGTAAGTTGTTATCTTTGGGAGTCGCGCCGGAACGCCTGAGCTGCGGCAATACCATCAAGAAAACCAACCATATCCGGGAATTTTATGAATCCGGCGTCAGATTGTTTGTCACTGACAGCGAAGCCGACCTGCGCAATGTCGCCCAGGCTGCCCCGGGAGCCAAAATTTTCGTCCGTATTCTTACCGAAGGCGTGCTGACCGCCGATTGGCCGCTATCACGCAAATTCGGCTGCCAGCCGGACATGGCGTTCGATCTGCTGGTTCTGTCCAAAAAGCTTGGACTGGAACCGTACGGCATTTCTTTTCATGTCGGCTCGCAGCAGCGCGATATCGCCGCCTGGGATGCCGCCATCGCCAAGGTCAAATATATCTTTGACTGGGTCAAAGAAGAAGATATCAAGCTAAAATGCATCAATATGGGCGGCGGTTTCCCGGCACACTATCTGGAAAAGACCAACGATCTGGAAACTTACTCTCGCGAAATCACCCGCTATTTGCAGGAGGACTTCGAAGACGAGCTGCCCGAGATCATTATTGAACCGGGCCGTTCACTGGTTGCCGACTCCGGTGTGCTGGTCAGCGAAGTTGTGCTGATTGCCAGAAAGTCTCGCACCGCTCTTGAACGCTGGGTCTACACCGATGTGGGCAAGTTTAACGGTTTGATGGAAACCTTGAACGAATCGATCAAATATCCCATCTATACCACCAAGAACGGTCTGGAGGAGAAAACGATCCTTGCGGGTCCGACCTGCGACAGCGTTGACACCCTCTACGAGATCCATCAGTATGAGTTGCCGTTAAACCTGGCCGCTGGAGACCGCCTCTACTGGCTGAGTACCGGCGCCTATACCAGCAGCTACAGCGCCGTGGAATTCAATGGATTCCCGCCGCTGAAAACATATGTTATATAATTCCCTTGTTTTTTGCGTTGATTCAACCATATTATACGCTGAAATGAATGATTGACATGAGGCGGGAGTTCATCCCGCCAATTATTTTAAACGCAAGGAGAGACCACCATGGGGAAGCGCAGATTCGAAGAAGACGATAATGTCATGGATTTCGACGAACACGACGATCATGATTTTGTGATCGATGATGATGATCTGGAAGGGTTCTGGGACGAAGATGAGGCTAATGCCAATTGGAATGACGAAGACTTCGACGAGGATTTTGACGAAGACTTTGAAGACGATTTCGACGACGAAGACTTCGATGAGGATTTTGACGACGAGGATCGGAATTAACTCGCAGTTGGTACGATAACGGCATTCTTAAAATGAATGCCGTTTTTCACATACGACC
>QKAL01000310.1 GCA_003246475.1 Lentisphaerota bacterium | reverse complement strand
ACCGCCGATCGAGCGCAGGCCTTCAATCAGCCCTTCGGAATTTTTCATATTGATCCCGTAACGTTCGATCAGTGCGTCAGGAATGAATATCCAGCCGAAACGGCCGGATTTATCAACCTTCAAATGCTGTGTCATCAACTCTGCTTCAAACTGTACGTATGGCAGATGCTTGGAGAAAAACATATTTTTGATGATACGGTGGTGATCAGCCTTGAGCCGCAACAACTCAGCGGCTATCGCCATGACATCCGCGCTGGTATTGTCAAAACGGAACCCGCCGGTATCCATAATGATACCGATCAACAGCAACGTAGCTGATTTAGGGGAGATCTTCCACTGCGGCAGCTCACGGACAATACGAAAGATTATTTCAGCCGTTGCCGCAGCTTCAGGCATAATCAGGTTATGTTTGCCAAAACGACGGTTATCCGGATGATGGTCAATATTGACAATCGGAATTTTCAGATCCACGAGTTTGGCGCGTGATCCGACTGCCGCGCGGTCAAGATCGGTATTATCCAGAGATAGACACCAGTTGAAGTTCGTCCGCTCATAAGAGTCTAGATAAGAACGGTAATCCCTAGGGACAAAGTCCAGGTAATTCTCGGGAAGCTCCTCTGGAATAAGGAGATCAGCGTTCTTGCCGTTCTCCTTCAAAATGTTCAGCAAAGCAAATGACGATCCTAACGCATCGCCATCGGGATGTTCATGGGTTACAATCAGAAAATTATCATTTTTAAGCAGGAAATCCGCAATCTCAATGATCTTATTCTGCATCTTTCTCCATTTCCCTGATTAACCCCAGGACTTTATCGCCAAGTTCAACATTCTCATCCAACACGAACCGCAACACGGGAGTAAACTTCAGTGTCACATCACGCGCCACCCGCTTTTGAATATCGGCGCGGCTGCTATGCAGCCGTTCCATTGCCTGACGACGGGCCTCCAAAGACCCCAATACGCTAACCCGAACCACGGCAGTTCGCAGATTACTGGCAACACTTACACCGGTAATGGAAACCAGCCCGCAGCCATCTTTCAAATATGCGTCTCGTTCGAGATAATCGGCAATCTCACGCTTCAGCAGTTCATTGATACGGGTTAAACGATCAGGTGCGCTCATAATATCTTTCTCCCATCAGGTCAAGGACGCCTTGGACAATTCCACTTCGTATACCTGAATAATATCATCTTCGTTAAAATCGGCAAAGTTATCAAGCCGAATACCACATTCCAGGCCAACCTTAACTTCCTTGACGTCATCCTGAAAACGACGCAGAGAACGTACTTCACCGTTGAAAATCAGTTCTTTGTCACGGAACACACGGGCCTTGGCTCCAACTCTGACCAAACCTTTATCGACCATACAGCCACAGACCTTAGGTCCTTTGGAAAGACTGAATATCTTAAGAATACGAGCCATGCCAATCTCTTTTTCACGCTTATCAGGAGCCAGACGTCCTTCGAGAGCATCAATAATATCCTCAAGAAGTTCATAGATGATCGTGTAGAGGCGGATTTCCACATTTTCACGTTTGGCCAAGGTGTTCACCCCGGGATTAACCCGAACGTGGAAGCCGATGATAATCGCATGCGAAGCGGCCGCAAGCATCACATCATTTTCAGTTATGGCTCCAACCCCGCTCATAACCACATCTACTTTGATTTTTTCCGACGGCAGACGGCCAAGGGCATCCACAATCGCCTCACCGGAACCCCTGACGTCCGACTTGACGATCAGGTGCAGGTTATTCCGCTGCGCGGCATCCATCTGGCTGAAAATATCGTCAAGACTTACACCCGCCTTCTCCAAAGAAAGTGCGCGCTTGCTGCTCATACGGTCTTCGGAAACAAGTCGGGCATCGCGCTCCGTCTTATAGACTTTGAGGATCGAACCGGCCTCAGGAACGCCGGAAAGTCCGACCAACTTGACCGGAGTACTCGGGCCGGCAGACTTTGCCGGCTTACCGTCTTCAGCGATCATGGACTTGACTTTACCGTAATATTCTCCGCAGAGAATCGGATCACCCATTTTTAAAGTGCCATTCTGGACCAGAATATTAGCCGTCGGCCCCAGCCCCTGCTCCAACTGAGCTTCGAGAACAATCGCTTCGGCAGGGCGTTTCGGGTTGGCTCTAAGCTCCAACATTTCCGATTCAAGCAGAATACGTTCCAACAGCGAATCCAAGCCCATACCGGTCAGCGCTGAAACACGGACAGCCGCAATATCACCGCCCCAGTCTTCGCTCATCAGCCCATTCTGCTGCATATGCAGAAGAACCTTATCGGCATTGGCATCGGGCAAATCCATCTTATTGATGGCAACAATAATGGGAACTTTGGCCGCTTTGGCGTGGGTCAAAGCTTCAACCGTCTGAGGCATGAAGCCGTCATCAGCCGCCACAACCAGAATCGCAATATCCGTTGCGTTGGCTCCGCGAGCCCGCATCTGGGTAAAAGCTTCGTGTCCAGGAGTATCGATGAAGGTAATCTTCTTCCCTTTATATGAAACCGTGGAGGCACCAATATGCTGGGTAATACCGCCAGCTTCGCCTGCGGTCACACGAGTATCACGAATCTTATCCTGAAGAGAGGTCTTTCCATGGTCAACATGCCCGAGGAATGTAACCACCGGCGGACGGGGTTTCAGATCGTCGGGATTATCGACGAATTCGTCCTCATCCTGCGTTTGTTCCTTGAGAGGTTCCGCGTGAACGCTCTTTTCACGTTTGTCCAGAACCAGCGTTAAACCATATTTCTGGCAAAGCTTCGTAGCAGCTTCCGGAGCGACGGTTTGATTAATGGCGGCAATAACGCCCATTCCCATCAGGTCGCTGATAACAATATTTGGCTTCTTACCGACAGCCTCAGCAAGAGCCTTGACAATAATCGGTGATTTAAGATGCACTTCGCTGTCACCGGCAACCGAATCAGACGCTGTTGCTGTTTCCGTTTCCGAGTCATCGCTCTGACCGGCAGCCTCTTTATCGGCCGCTTTGTTTTTAAAAACTCCTTCAAAATGCTCCTTGAGCAAGTCGACCAGCTCTAAAGGCACCATACAACTCAAACCATCGGTCTCAATCCCTTCCGATTCGAGTTCACGGAGAATCTCCGCCGGAGATACTCCATATTTTTGCGCCAGTTCTTTAATCTTGACTTTTTTCACTGCATGCCCCTTCGCTAATAGTTACTCAAGCGCTTCCATAATCTGCTTTACATCATCGTCGTCGAGGCCATCGATAGCCGCAATCTCCTCTTCGCCAGCCTCACGCAGTCCATCGACACTAAGAAAACCGCTGTTAACCAGGATCTCAGCTACTCCGGCTCTGACACCAAGCACTTCCGAGAGAGCTTCAACGGTCTTAGCTATTTTTTCTTCAAAGGTTTCCTCTTTACTTTCCTCGTCGATGGTATGGATATTAAAATTCCAGCCTAACAGTTTTGACGAAAGTCTGACATTCTGCGCTTTTTTTCCGAATGCCAGGCGGGACTGTTCTCTGGTCACATAAACTTCCAAACGTTTGTTATCCTGATCCACCTTGATCTCAGTCGGTTTTGCCGGCTGCAAGGCATTAATGGCATAAAGACGTACATCATCGTCATAACGGATGATATCAACACGTTCACCACTGAGCTCGGTAGTGATATTCTTCACACGCATGCCACGCATACCGACACAGGCGCCGATTGGATCGACACGTGAATCGTTGCTCTTAACGGCAATCTTGCTGCGGGAACCCGCCTCACGCGCCACCGCCATGATCTCGACAACGCCATCATGAATTTCCGATACTTCACGTTCAAAAAGACGGCGGAGAAAATCCGGGTTAGTCCGTGAAAGAATCAGACTCGGACCCGAACTTACAGTATCAACCTTACTCAACAGGGCATTGATTCTATCACCGGGCATATAGTGTTCGCCGGGAATCTTGCTGCGAATATTGATAATGCCTTCGGATTTGCCAAGGTCCACAATGATGTTGCCGTTTTCAATGCGGCGGACAATCCCATTGACGATATGCCCGACCTTGTCTTCATACTCCTCACGGACAATATCTTTTTCCGCCTTCCGCAATTGCTGCATGATCGCCTGTTTTGCGGTCTGGGCGGCAATACGGCCGAAATTTTTGGGAGTAACTTCCCATTCAACGATATCGCCGACTTTGCTGTCCGGCATTTTTTCCCGAACCCGTTCCAGGAGAATCTGGTCGGCGGTCGGAAAATTTTCCACAACCTCCAACTGCGCCCACGCCTTGATTTCTCCGGTATTCTGATCGACTTTCACCATCAGATTTTTTGCGGGGTGAATACTTTTTCTCGAAGCGGAAAGCAGGGCTTTCTCAACAGCTTGAGCTAAAACACTCCGGTTGATACCTCGTTCCTGCTCAATGTATTCAAGTATAGTCAAAAGTTCATTTGCCATATCTAAAGCCGCTCCTTTCGGTTTTTTCATCTCTTAAATAACAAAAAAAGCGGGCGATGATCAGACCCACTTTCAAACAAAAAAGTATTATCAGATATTTTCAGGTCTTACTATATAC
>QKAL01000004.1 GCA_003246475.1 Lentisphaerota bacterium | reverse complement strand
AAGAAAAACATTCCCCCGCCCCATGTCGACCTGACCTGGGAGGAGTATATTGAAAAAGCCGCAGCACTGACGGAATCATCGATCCCGGGGCGAATGCCGGAAATAATCGGCGCTGTCGGCGTCGATCCAACTATAATCATCTGGGAATCGGGCGGGTACTTTTTCAACTCCAATGGAACCCGATGTACTCTGGATTCGCCGCAGGTTATCGACGCCATGACGTTCTACCACCGGCTCATACATCGTGACCGGGCCGAACCGGTCAGGTCACAAAGCAAGTCAGACGATCAGGATTTTCGCCTGAAGGCATTTGCCGACGGACAAATCGCCATGTTATGGGTCTCTCGCCGCGCCCTCCCCTTTCTCCGCCGGGAAATATCCAGACGGCAACAGGGAAATGAGGTCCCACTATCAATAGGAGCGTGTCTGCTGCCACGTTTCGCCACCGGCAATCGCTACGTTAACATGAAAATCGAGGGCGTCGGTATCAACCGCAGCAGCAAACACCACCGGGAAGCATTGTCCTTTTTAAACTTTCTCACCTCACCGCCTTATTACGCGTCCTTCGTTGAATCCCCCTGCGGCAAACCCGCCTCAATGGATTTTAACCGGGATGAGTTTCTATCCGACCGCCGCTGTCCTGATGATCCGGCCATTAATATGGTGGCAGTTAAATGCTGGGAGTATGGACGGCTGCGCCGCCGCTGCCCGTTTATTCCATACAATCAAGTCGAACGCGAATTTCATCAAGCCAGAATAAAAATAGCCATGTCTCCGAATCTGACTCGAGATGAAATTGCCGTACTCATGCAATCGGTTACACTGAAGATTAATCAGGCCATTCAAAAAGCCATAGAACGGGACAAAACGTTGCAACGTCTATATAATACACTGAATTCCGCCCAGCAATCATCCGACTGAACGGAAAAACGTAGTTGATAATATTTATTTTTTTCTCCGAACCAATTGAATAATCAATATCTGCATCTTATATTTGGGCATGGGGTAAGACACACAACTGATGCTGGTGACGGATCGCTCATTCCCGAAAGCCTACATCCGATTTCTTAACGCGATAAACAAAGGTCCCGACCGGAAAGAGGAACTTGATGAAAATCAAAATGAAATGGTTCATTATACTGTTCTTTATGGTACTGGTCTTGCTAAGCATTATTGCCGTCGTCTCCACTCCCAATTACAACCATAAAGGTAAAACCGCGTTAACATGGGTCACCGATCCCAACCCGCAGCGCACCCCTCAGGTGGAATGGTTCAACAAACTACACCCGGAATACGAACTATCCATTGACCCGGACAATAACGGAGTTACCAAGGTCGTTATACAGTGCGCCGCCCGTATGGGCCCAGACCTGATCGATGCCATCACCGAAAACTGTATCCAGACTTACGTCGATTCCGGAATCCTCATGGACATCACTGACAAAGCGAAAGAAATGGGGTTCGGACTGGAAACTCTGCCGCCCCAGGTTCGCCCGCTGGTCATTGCAGCAGTTCCCAACAAGGAAGGGCAACTCGTTGAACGTCAGTTCGGCTACCCGTCCAACGTATTTCACACCTATATCTTCTATAATAAAAACCTTTTCGACCGATACGGCATCCCTTATCCGCCGGAAGACATTACCTGGGATGAATATATTGACATTGCAAAAAAACTGACTATATATCCTCCCGGTCGGAAAGAGGTTCCGATGATTTTCGGTGCGGCCGGAGCCATTCCGTCAGTCATCGCCTGGGAAAAGGGCGGCGATTACTTCAATCAATGGGGCACCGTTTGTACCATCGACTCGCAGGCGTTCGTCGATGCGTATGTAATGTACCATGATATGTTATACAAATATGATATCGAACCGTCACCGCTGAAACAAAGCGGCGTTACCACCCAGGGCGGATTTGGAGCGGGCTATCTGAACTGGTTCAGTGAAGGCAAGGTCGGCATGTTCTGGGGAGCGCGCTGGGTGCTGATCTCGTTCCGTCAATTCATTGCAGAACAGAAAGAGGCCCGCGCCGAATATCTGAAGAAACACCCCAATGCCAAGCCGGAACAAGGACCACAGGTTTTGCGTTACGGCTGCATTCAGGTTCCAAGATTCAAGGATTCGCCGCGTTTTACGACCATGGGTGCGAGAAACACCGGTATTAACGCCAATAGTAAAAACCGCGACAAGGCATTAAATTTCCTCGCGTTCATGGCAGGCCCAAAGTACAGTGAGATTCTGAATCTTGGCGCTGACAGCAAGCCGGGAAACATCAAATACAACACCCTCGAACAATTCATCAATCCCCGGTTCCCCGGTGAGGAGGAAGCGCACGAGATGTCTATTAAGGCAATCCCCTTCGGCCGGGTCGCCCGACGCAGTCCGTTTATAACCAATGCCAACGTCGACCGCATAATGAATAAGGCTCATGGAAAGATCATTGCCACCCCCAATATGACTCGCAAGGATATTGAATTAACCATACGCAAGGCGGCCGAAGAAATAAATCAGATAATTGCCCGCAATATCAAACGTGATAAGCTCCTGGGGAAAATTTATCTGAGACTGCTCGAACAGGGCGCCGCCCCCATCAAATACAAGGAGTTGGAATAATGAAACTCTGGGAGGGAGAACGCGAGAGGAAAAACCTGTATGTCGCGCTGGCGTTTTTACTGCCGAATTTTATCGGATTTCTTGTTTTCACCGCCGGTCCGGTCGCCCTTTCGCTGTTTATGAGTTTCACCAACTGGAACCTGAAACCATCCGTCGAACTGGAGTGGGTCTGGCTGCGGAATTATATCGATCTCTTTCAGGATCCCGACTTCTGGTTTTATCTCTACAACACCTTCTACTTTATGCTTGGGATACCATTGAACATCGCAGGAAGCCTGTTGCTGGCGAATTACTTTGTCGATGACATGCTGTTAAAAAATAAACCATCCCGGATTAAGATCGTTCTGATGCTGGCTGTCGTCGGGATAATCACCTGCAGCTGGCTTTTCATTTTCGGAGATCGCGACCTTGCACTGATCCTTGCCATCATCTATATCGGCGGCATCTGCGGCGTACTTTTCGGGTCCACAACCTACCGAACCATGTTCTATATCCCCAACTTCACCTCCGGGGTAGCCAATATCGTACTATGGCGGCAGGTATTCAATCCCTATCACGGCATGGCCAACTCCCTTTTGAAAAATATCTTCAACTTCTTCCATATCAGTCACGACCATCTGCCGATGTGGCTCAACAGCACGGAAAGTCTGCTCGGATTCCTCCCTTTGCCGTCCTTTTTCAATGACGGCGGTTTCGGTCTCGGCGCCCGTGATGCGATCATCATCATGGGATTCTGGATGGGCATCGGCGGCAACAACATGATTCTTTATATTGCCTCCATCACCAACATTCCCGCCAGTTTGTACGAAGCGGCAGAGATTGACGGGGCAGGTCAGTTCAGGAAGTTCTGGAACATCACCATCCCTTCGGTGTCGGCAACGACTTTCTTTATTGTCATCATGTCGATTATCGGCGGCTTGCAGGGCGGATTCGAGAGCGCTAAAGTCATGACCGAAGGGGGACCTGCCGGTATCACCACTACTCTGGCCTTCTATATTTACACCGCCGGTTTCGAAGAACTCCGGCTGGGCTATGCTTCGGCGATATCATGGGTTCTATTTGTCATTGTCTTTCTCATGACCATGATAAACTGGAAAAAAGGCAATAAACAATTCGAATAGGATGCGGGGATTATCATCATGGAAAAAACCTGGAAACAAAGTGCTCAATGGCGGGGCTTCCTCCTCATTGTCAAGTTTTTTCTGGCTACTGTTGTCGCCGGAATGATGTTCACCCCGTTCGTATGGATGTTCTGTACAGCACTCAAACCATCATCCGAGGTCCAGCAATTGAATTTCTGGCCCCAGGTGGTACAGCCTGACAACTTCCGGATCGTCCTCCGGATCATCCCCGATCCGTTTACCGACCGGTTCCTTAACCTTGATCTGTGGAAGTGGATCTTCAACAGTATCTTTGTGGCAGCATGGATTACCGTTCTTCAGGTGGTAACAAGCAGTCTGGCGGCATATGCGTTCAGCCGGATCGAATGGCGCGGACGCGATAAGGTGTTTCTACTTTACCTGTCCACCATGATGATTCCCAGCCTGGTACTTACGATTCCGCAATATCAGGTAATGGTTTCCATGAATTTGGTTGACACCTATAAGGGGTTGATCATCCCGTCGGCCTTTTGTGCGTTCGGCACGTTCATGCTCCGCCAGTTCATGTTAAGTATCCCGGTAAGTTATAACGAGTCAGCCGAAATCGATGGGGCCAACCATTTCCAGATCTTCCTCGACATCATCCTGCCGCTGACAAAACCCGGAATAATTTCTCTGGCTATATTCACTTTTCTCGGCAGCTACCGAGATCTGATGTGGCCGCTGATCATGGTAAAATCTCCGCATCTGCAGACGGTTCCGATCGGATTGCTCGCTTTTCAGGGGCAGTATGGGACGCAGGTGGAATTATTGATGGCCGCTACCGTTATCTGTACCATT
>QKAL01000104.1 GCA_003246475.1 Lentisphaerota bacterium | reverse complement strand
ACGGCGGCAACACCAATCTGAAAAGACCATTACCATACCCGCTGTTATTTGCAATCGCCCTTACCGGTGGCGTAATATGGTTCGGGACAAACACCGCGGTCAGCCATGCGACCGTGTCCGGCGAAACCATATCATTTTCCGCGGCATTGATCCAGGGCGACATCTCGCAGCGCCGCCACGCTTCGCAGGCTCAGGCCGATGAAGCTGTCAGTAAGTATCTCGAACTGAGTGAGAAAGCGGCAAAAATGTCTCCGGCGTTGATTATCTGGCCGGAGACCGCCACCCCCTACCCCCTGCGTGCCGCGTCACCGCAATGCAGCCAGTTCTACTACCAGTTGCGCAGCATGATCCTAAGACATCAGATACCGTATATGGTCGGTTCGATCGATTTTGAAATACTGCCCCCCGGAGTCAAGCGCAGCCAGGGAATCACCAACAGCGCTCTATTGTTCAACGCCGATGCCCGGCTGATTGACAAGTTCGACAAAGAACATATCGTACCATTCGGAGAGTTCATCCCTTTTCGCTGCTACCTGCCTGAATTTGTAATCCGCGTCATCGATATGGGAAGAGACCTGACCCGAGGAACCCGGTTCAACCCGTTGCCAATCCACCCCGGAGTATACGCCGGAATAAGCATCTGTTTTGAAGATGTTTTCCCGTATGTTTCGCGCAACGAAGCGCTCAACGGCGCAAACCTGCTGGCGGTAATCACTAATGACGCCTGGTATCCGGTCAGCTCAGAACCGGAACAACACCTGGCCAACAGTATTTTCCGAGCGGTGGAGACCCGCCTGCCGATGATCCGCTGCGGCAACAACAGCGCCAGCTGCCTGATCGCACCGAACGGCAAAATTACCGACAGCATTTTCAAGCGGCCGGGCAAAAACGGCGACGAACCGGACATCATTCGCCGAGGCGAAGGAATCGGTTTGTTTAAAGTAACGGTTGCTGCACAGCCGCAGATGACCTTTTATACCCGTTACGGCGATATCTTCATCCTTGGCTGCTTTGTGCTTACAGGGCTGGCTGTCTTATTGGCGCTCGGCAACTGGCGGCGGAAAAAATTGCTGCTGCTTCAGACCATTACCCCCGAGTCCAATTCGCCACGGCAAGGATAAAAACACACATATACATTCACGATAAATGGTTGGTGGCCGTTTTACTTTAAACGGCTTGACTATTCGCTCAGATCACCGTCTTTATTTTTCTTTTTGTCCTCCTTGTCGCTGTTAGCGTCGGAGAGATCGTTGTTCTCCATTTCAGGCAGCTTGGAGTAACTGTCAAAATTATCTTTAAGATTGTTGAGCCGTTCAATCTCCTCATCGATCTTGGTGGAGTCTTTGCTCTTCTTTTTCTTCTTTTCAAGAGCATCAATCTTGCTTAAAAGCTTATCGACTTCCTTTTTGGCCAACTCTTCCTTCTTCTTCTGCAACTGCTGGATTCTTGACTGAAGTTTTTTTATTTCCGCATTCTGTGCGGCAAAAGGATCCTTATCCTTGTCCTTATCCTTGTCCTTGTCCTTTTCCTTGTCCTTTTCCTTGTCCTTCGATTCGGATTTTTTGGAAGAATTTTTCATAATGGAATTTGCCGTGACGTCAACTGAGGAAAACATCACCGACAGACTCAGAAGCATCAGGATGAATAATCTCATTTTTCCATATCCTTTGTTTGATTATGATACGAGTAATATAATCGTATCAGCTGATTTTTCCATCGATAAAAGCCTGAATGATTTTATGGGCGATACTCGGCGGCAAAGGCAGATTAGGAAGATGATCCCGGTCAAACCATTGCGCATCGATAATCTCTTCTCCGTCGGGAACTATCTCACCGGATTCGTACTCGGCAGTAAATCCCACCATCAGAGAATGGGGGAACGGCCAGGTCTGGCTGCCGAAATATTTGACATTCTTAACCCGGACACCGGTCTCCTCGTAAATCTCCCGCACCACTGCGTCCTCCAGGCTCTCTCCCGCCTCGACAAAACCGGCAATGATACTGTAAAGTCCCGGTCGGAACTTACGATTGCTGCCCAGCAGAATCTTCCCGTCACGGATCACCGCGGTAATGACAGCTGGAGACAACAGCGGATAAGACATCGAACCGCACGCCGGACAATATACCGCCGGCTCACCGCCACCGTCAAGCTCCGCAGCAGCGCCGCAACAGCCGCAGAACCGGGTTTTGCGCCTCCAACACAGCAGCTCAGCGGCCCGGGAAACAGGGACATACCACTCCGGCGGAAGGTGTCGCAATGCTTCGCGCGGATTAACCGCACACAAAACACCGGAGACTTCCACCTGCCATGTCTCACAGACAATGCCATCGAGAGCCCCGATCGCCATCCGTTCCCCAGCAGGCGGCACGGATTGAAAATCCGAGGCAAATGGCACGGCAAAATTTTCTCCTGCCTTTTTTACCAGCAGATTGCCATCCGAATCAAAGACGATCGCCACCACGGAAGTATCATCACTCCCGCCTCGCAGGAAAGGAATAAATGATTTTGAACGTTTTTCCTCCGACATCAGGGGGTACTCCAGAGACTTTTATAGATTGAAAAACTCAAATGCGTTTGCAGTAGTGATCTTCGCCAATTTTTCGATTGAGATATTCTTTTCCGCCGCCACTTTTTCCGCGACTTTGATCAGATAACCCGGATTATTGGGCTTGCCGCGATACGGAATCGGCGCCAGATACGGAGAATCGGTCTCCAGCAACAAACGATTATCGGGGACGTATTTGAGCAATTCACGGATATTGTCGGCCTTGGGAAAGGTCACCATTCCGGTAATACCGATCCAGGCGCCGATCTCCAGAAATTTTTCCGCCCAGTCTATCGTACCGGAAAAACAGTGGACATCGAAACGACCGCCGGAAGCGGCGAAATCCCGCATGATCCGGTAGGTGTCGTAATAAGCGTGCTCTTTGCCGTCGAGATCACGGCAATGGATAATCGCCGGAAGATTCCACTCCAACGCCAGTTCGAGAAATTCTTCCATGATCTGCCATTGCGATTGACGGTCGGAATTCTCATAATAATAGTCGATGCCGATCTCTCCGATCGCCACCAGTTTGTCGGCCCCTTTGAATTCCTGGAACATCCCGATGCCATCGGCATATTTATCGGCACTGTGCGGATGCACCCCGGCAGCAAACCAGGCATTCTTTATGTCGGCGGCAAACTTCTGTGCCATCCGGCTCTCCTCAAAATCGGCTCCGGCGGCCAGCACATAGGCCAGTTCACTAATCTTAATCTTTTCCCAGTACTCCTCCGGTTCGCCATCATCGGAATAATAATGGAAATGCGTATCAAACAGTTTCATGATCTCAAATGAATTTTGATTATTTTCTTCGTTCAACATATTTTCTATCAGATGATTAGTTTGGTAGAATCCGAGTAGATATTAATCTACCACATATTTCCTTAAAAGCCATATGCTTTTGCAAAAAAAACCTTAAAGAGATCGTTGGTATTGAAACGGCGAAAAAAATAATCAAGGTTTGTTGGCGAATGGATTTGATTAGAGTCGGAAATGATAGTATAATCCGGCATGCATGCCGCGTTATTATTAACAGAAAGAGAGTTTTAATGAAAACCCTTAATATATATGTCACCAAAAGTTTCGTTGTCACTTTCCTCATGGCCATGAGCCTGCTGACCTTCGGCTTACTCGGCGCTCATCTGGTTAAGATTTTTGAATATATTTCCAAAGGAATCCCCATTTCCGCCACCGGCGCGTTCATTCTCTATACCCTGCCGGTCATATTCACCATGGCCATCCCCTGGGCGGTTCTGGTTTCCATCATGCTGGTCTTCGGCAGACTCTCCGCCGACTCGGAAATCACCGCCATGCGCGCCTGCGGCGTCTCCATCCTCCAGATCATTGCCCCGATTCTGATCATCACCATGATGTTGACCGGATTCTGCCTCTTTCTGCAGGTTGACGCCGGTCCCCGTCTGCTCGGTGAGGCCCGCTCGCTGGTCAAAGAAATCGGTTTGAATCAGCCGTTGGCCCTGCTTGACCCGGGCCGCCCGATTGAGTTTGAAGGCACCTATATCTACATCGATGACCGGGTCGGCGAAAACGAGATCCGCGACATCCAGATCTATCGCATGGACAAAGAACGCAAAAAGGTATTGCAGGACATCACCGCGACCAAAGGGAAAGTCGAAGTAGACCAGTTGAAACAGATTCTGACCATCCACCTTTACAATTGTACCATTATCGCCAATGTCGATAACGAGGCCGGACAGCAGACGCGTACCTTCAGCAAGGAATTCATGTTTTCGATCAACTACGGCAAGGAACTTAACGAAGCGGATATCGGCAAACGTATTAAATACATGAATTTCAAAGAGATATTCGCCCATATCCGGCTCAACTCCAAACGCCACATTAACACCACTCCGCTTGAGGTCGAGCTGAATCAACGTATTGCGCTGGCACTGTCCCCGATAGCCTTCGTGCTGCTGGGTCTGCCGATGGCAATCCGTACTTCACGCAGGGAAACTTCTATCGGACTTTTCCTCAGCGTTATCCTGATGGGGGTTTATTTCCTCTCCATCATCATCAATGACTCGCTGACCAACTACCCCAAACTCTATCCGCAGTACATGCTGTGGCTCCCGGTGGTCGCCTACCATATCGCCGGCTTGGTGATGATCCGTCGTATCGTCAAACACTGACCCCGCTTTTCAACCAGCCGGAGTCACATCCGGCTGGGCACGAAAATCGATTGTTCGCAAAATCATAAATAAACGAAAGTCACTATCTACTTCGGCATTTTGCGAATCATATTCCAAATTGGATTGGGGAACCCTTGAGAAATTTATTTCTGTCCAAAAATAAATTTTGCCTCTTCGCCATAGTTTGAGGAAGAACTTGATTTGGAGACGTTCTCTCAACAGAAGAAGAGGCAAAATCATTGTTATTTAAAGACATAAGAATTATGTCTTTAAATAACTTTATAGCAGCCACATAGATACTTGATCCATGATGCTGCGCATTACTTATTCATCACCAGTACGCTGGGATCATAATCCGCCGGGGGAACCAGTCCGAGCAGGTCGATGCAGGTGGCAGTGATCGAGCTGATGCCCAGAGCGCTGCGCAGTTCCTTGCTGTACTCCCCGTTGTTCTCCGGGTCGTAGACGATGCACGGAACCGGGTTCAGCGAATGGCTGGTCTTACGTTTGATCACGCCGTTCTTGTCGCGCAGGACTTCTCCGGTTTTCTTATTGTGCTCAAACATATCGTCAGCGTTACCATGGTCAGCGGTAACAATCAGGACACCGCCGGCATCCTTAACCGCATCCATCACACGCTTGAGGCAGACATCGACCGAACCCATGGCCACGAGGACCGACTGGTAGTCGCCGGTATGCCCGACCATGTCGCCGTTCGCCAAATTGAGACGGATGAATTTATATTTATTACCCTTGACCGCGTCAACAACCACATCGGTGATCTCAGCACACTTCATCCACGGACGCTGCTCGAAAGGAACGATGTCCGATGGGATTTCGATGTAGTCTTCCATGGATTCATTGAACTTGCCGGTACGGTTGCCGTTGAAGAAATAGGTCACGTGACCGAATTTCTGGGTTTCGCTGATCGCCAGCTGTCTGACGCCGGAAGCGCAGAGGTATTCGTCGATAGTACGGTCGATCGACGGAGGCGTTACCAGATAGTTTTTCGGCACATGCAAATCGCCGTCATATTCCATCATGCCGCAATAGTATACATTCGGCTTGGGCCCGCGATCGAAACGGCTGAAGGATTCATCTTCAAAAGCCGCAGTGATTTCAAGTGAACGGTCGCCGCGGAAGTTGAAGAAGACCACGCTGTCGCCGTCAACAACCGGACCGATCGGAGTCTTGCCGTCGTCGGAAATTACGAACGGCGGGAGGTCCTGGTCGATCGCCTTGGTACGGTTGCGCAGTTCGACAACCGCTTCATGGGCAGACTTGAACATATCGCCGTTGCCGCGCACATGAGTGTCCCAGCCCTTGCGGACCATATCCCAGTTGGCGTTATAACGGTCCATCGTGATATTCATACGGCCGCCGCCGGAAGCAATACGGAAATCCACGCCTTTGGCACAGAGTTCGGACAGGAACGCTTCGAAAGGATCGACATAATCCAGAGCGGAAGTTTCGGGAACATCACGGCCGTCGAGCAGGATGTGGATGCGGACACGCTTGATGCCTTCCGCCGCCGCGCGCTCGAGCATCGCCTTGAGATGGTTGATATTGCTATGGACGTTACCATCGGAGAACAGACCGAGGAAATGCATGGTACTGTTCTTATCTTTGCAATTGGCAACCGCCTCTTTCCAGGTCTTGCCTTCAAAAACTTTACCGGAGTCAATGGCTTCCTGAACCAGTTTGGCGCCCTGGGCGAATACCCGGCCGCAGCCGATGGCGTTGTGACCGACTTCGCTGTTGCCCATGTCTTCATCGCTGGGCATACCGACGGCCTTGCCATGAGCGGCCAGACGGGTATTGGGGCACTCAGCCAGCATCCAGTCCAGGGTGGGAGTGAAGGCGTTCAGAACCGCATCTCCATCCTTGTACTCGCCAAAACCGACGCCGTCGAGGATCATCAGAACAACCGGGCCGCGGCGCGGCTGAAAATCATCATTTTTCTTCAATGCAGAAAGCATATCTATACTCCTTGTAATTAATATGTTCAATAAGTAATCAGGCACGACGTGCGGAGCCGCGTCCCTGGAGAATCCCGCGTTTCGTGGTTTTCACGAACTCGAGGAACTCAACCACTTCCGGAATCTGCGGCAAATCGGTTTCCACCTTCTTAACCGCGTTGGTCGTATTCAAACCACTGCGGAACATAATGTCGTACATATCCTTGATAACGCGGATGGTCTCGGTAGAGAAACCACGCCGTTTCAGACCAACCAGATTAACGCCGCGAATCCCGCCGTTTCTGCCGTCGGCGATCATAAATGGCGGAATATCCAGCGAAGTCTGCGAGCCGCCGCTCAATACCGCCATCCGTCCGACACGGCAGAACTGATGTACCCCGGAAAGCCCGGAGATAAGGCTGTTGTCGCCGACATGCACATGACCGGTCAGACCGGAGAAATTCACCATCACCACGCCATTGCCGACATGGCAGTCATGGGCAACATGGGTATAGGCCAGGAAAAAACAGTTATTGCCGATAACCGTGGCCTCGCCTTCCTTCGTGGCGGAATTTGCCGTAAAATACTCGCGGAAAATATTGTTATCACCGATCCGCAGATAGCTGACCATCGAGGGATCAAAAGAATAATCCTGCGGCGGTCCGCCGACGTTGGCAAAAGGATGGACAATATTGTTTTTACCCATGATCGTATATCCGACAACGTTACACTGGGAGATCAGACGGCAGCCAGGTCCCATTTCGACATGAGGACCGACAATGCAATAGGGACCGATCTCGACGTCATCCGCCAGCTTTGCTTCCGGATCAACAACCGCGGTTGAATGAATTTTTGCCATGATTGATACAAAATCCTGTTATTTAATTGCAATAAATCTTAAAAAATACTTAAAATAGTAATTTACTGCAAAAAACAACAACGGCAAGCCGCCATTCACAAATAACACCCAAAAAGGTTACGCGTTTTTTTGCCAATACCGGTTGATTCACCGCCTCCGCAATGGTAGCTTATACGCGAAAAATATAATTCCGGAGTCATCATAATGGACAAACCCAGAATATCGGTGGCAATGGCGGCATACAACGGAGCGCCATTCATAGCCGAACAGCTTCGCAGTATCCTGAATCAGACTCTGATCCCGGATGAGATCGTGATCTGCGACGATTCCGGCGACGACTCCACGAAAAACGCGGTAGCGCCATTTATCGCCGACACTCCGGCTAAAATCCGTTATTTCCGCAATGAACCGCGCCTCGGAGTTTCCGCCAATTTCGAAAAAGCGATATCCCTGACCACCGGTGACATAATTTTTCTCGCCGACCAGGATGACGTCTGGCAACCGGAAAAAGTTGAGATTCTCGCCGGACTGATTGCGGCGACACCCTCCCCCTGTGGCAGTTTCAGTAACAGCCGGATAGTTGACGAAAGCCTCACTGCTACCGGGGCAACCCAATGGGGTTCCCGGGGCTTCAACAGCCCCGAGGTTGAAAAATATTTCCAATGTAAAACGGCAACAGACCGGTTAAGGTTTTTCCTGCCTCGCGTTCCAACCGCCGGACACAACATGGCATTCAGTGCCGCGCTGAAAAAAATCATTCTCCCCTTTCCCGATCTCCGCGAATGTCACGACACCTGGATTGCGTTGGTAATAGCAGCGGCAGCAGAATGGCGCATTTCAGCCCAGGAACTCACATTGTTTCGCCAGCATGGAAATAACACCTCCGGCGCCGGGCACGCTGTCGGGCCGTTCGGTCAGTGGCGGCAGGCGAAAGCCTCAATCGCAAACGACAGTTTTTCCTGGTATGTAAAGCTTTATGACGCGTTGACAGCCAGATTACAGGAACAGGGGCGGGTTTGCGATCCGGAAATCCTGCAATTACTCAATGATCGCCGTGAGCATTCCGCCGCCCGCGCCGCTATGAATTGCGGTATGAGACAACGGTTGCCACTGGTATTAAAAGAAATCCGCAACCGCCGCTATTTCCGCTACGGGCGTGGCTGGAAAAATGTCATTCAGGACTTGATGATGCGCTGAAGCAGTTCTATTTTAAACGCTACCCCATATTATTAATTAAGGAACATAAAAATGATCTTCGACAGTCTTGCCAACCTCGGTTTCTACTTTCGGAATAAAGCGTTTCAGGAAAAGATCACCGAGTTTATCTCCCAACTGAACGCCGACACGGAGGAACAGAAATATGAGCTTATCGGCAAAGACCTGATGGCAATAGTCTCCCATTACGACACCCGCCAGATATCGGACGGAGTGTTCGAATCCCATCGAGAATACATCGACCTGCAAATGCTGGTAAACGGTACGGAAAACATTCTCATCGGCCAGACGGACAACCAGAAGGTCAAGGAAATCTATAACCCGGACCGCGACGCCGAATTTTATGATATCGAAGGCAAAACAGAAGTGACCATCGGACTGGAGCCAGGGGTTTTCGCCCTCTTTTTCCCTCAGGATGCCCACATGCCATGCATCTGTCGTAACGGCATCCCTGCGCCGGTAAAAAAATGCGTTTTTAAAATCAAAACCGAACTGTTCTAAACATATTTCAATTACTAAACCGGTTCAATAAATGCGGATTTTCCTCATTAATTTGCCGGTTTAGCGCATTTTATTTTTCGATGACTTCCCTTAAATTATCCGCAGTAGATTTTTACAAAAAAATCCATTAAACCATTATTAAGGTATATATTATGTTAAAATCATTGCGATACCCGGCAGTACCGTTAATCACCCACGACCCCTATTTCAGCGTATGGTCGTTTTCGGACAAACTTACCGGTACCTGGCCAACCCACTGGACCGGCGCACCAAGCAGTCTCTCCGGTTTTATCCGTGTCGACGGACAGGCATATCGATTCTGCGGCGACCTCCGTTCGGTTCCGGAAATGGAACAGTTGTCGGTCGAAGTATTCCCCACCCGAACGGTGTACACGTTCAGTGCCTCCGGTACCAAACTGACATTGACCTTTCTGACCCCTGCCCTTCCCCATAACCTTGACATATTGTCGCGCCCGGTAACTTACGTGGTCTTCGATGTTGAACCCATCGATGGCAAAGAGCACAAGGTCGAGTTGTATTTTGACGTCGATGCGACCATCTGTGTTGATACAGGTTTGCAAAAAGTCGTCTGGGGCCGCTTCAAACATAGCGAACTGGATCTGATGAGCGTCTCACACGAAGAACAGCGTCCGCTCAACCGTGTCGGCGACAATCTGCGTATCGACTGGGGCAATGCCTTCATGGCAATACCATCCACTTACCAGGCTCAGACCGCGATCGAGCTGAACACGATTACCAGAGAGAGGTTCACCCAAAGCGGCACACTCCCGGCGTGCGACAATCTGTCCATGCCCCGCCGGGCCAACGACAAGTGGCTCTGCATGGCCGCCGTCTTCGATTGCGGGACGATTACCTCCAGAACCAGCCGCCATCTGATGCTGGCATATAACGACATCTGGAGCGTGGAGTATCTCAACCGCCGCCTTCCCGCCTACTGGAAACGCGACGGCATGGAATTCGGTCAAATGCTGGAAGCGGCAAACCGTGAATATAATGTATTGAAAAAACAATGCGAAAAGTATGACGCCATGCTGCTCGAAACCTGTACCCAGGCCGGCGGAGAAAAATACGCGGCAGTCTGTGCCCTGGCCTTCCGTCAGGCGATATCGGCCCATAAGCTGGTTGCCGATATCGACGGGACACCGCTTTTCTTCTCCAAAGAAAATTTTTCCAACGGTTGCATCTGTACTGTTGACGTGACCTATCCGTCGGCACCGCTGTTTCTCCTCACCCAGCCGGAACTGGTCAAGGGAATGATGATACCGATCATGGACTATGCCATGACCAGACGCTGGAAGTTCCCGTTTGCTCCTCACGACCTGGGGACCTATCCGCTCGCCAACGGACAGTTATACGGTGGCGGAGAACATGATGAGACCGACCAGATGCCGGTCGAGGAATGCGGCAATATGCTGCTGCTGGCAGGAGCGCTTTTCACCTTGAACCATGAAAAGGCATTCGTAAAAAAATACTGGACGCTGCTGACCACCTGGGCAAATTATCTCAAGGGAAAAGGTTACGACCCGGAACGCCAGTTGTGTACCGACGATTTTGCCGGACACCTTGCCCATAACACCAACCTGTCGCTGAAAGCCATTCTCGCTCTCGGAGCTTACGCACAGATGGCGGAAGCCCTCGGCGATAAAAACGCAGCGGAGTACATGGAACTGGCACAGAACCACGCCCAAAGCTGGATCAAGGATGCCGATGACGGCGCTTACTTCCGCCTGGCATTCGACCGTCCTGAAAGCTGGAGCCAGAAGTATAATCTGATCTGGGATCGGCTGCTCGGACTGAATCTCTTCCCCTCATCCATCGCTGAAAAAGAGATGGCGCACTATCGCCGGATACAAAACCGCTACGGACTGCCGCTGGACAACCGCGAAAGCTACACCAAACTTGACTGGATTACGTGGTCAGCGGCGCTGACAGGTAAACGCGACGATTTCGAAGCGCTGGTCAATCCGGTTTTCGACTGGCTCAACGACAGCCCATCACGCATTCCGATGAGCGACTGGTATGATACCATTACCGGCAAACAGGTCAACTACTATTCATCAGAAGGAAAACAGATCGGTTTTCAGGCCCGTTCCGTAGTCGGCGGAGTATTCATCAAGCTGTTGGAAGACCGAAAAGTCATTGAAAAGTGGAGCCCGGCGGCACTTCTAAAAAAATAGGGTCATGAACCAGAGTTAAAACGTTTTCTCCGTCCCGGTCATTCTTTTATCGGCATGGCCGCGGGCGGAGCCCCGTTACTCAGCATCTTCCGGTACAGTTCTCTCATCTTGTCGTTACGCTCAATATTTCTGGCAATAATGGTGTTGATCTCATTCGCCATCAACTGGCAGGTTTTCTCTATGTCCCGGGGCGTAAGGTCACCAGTGTTATTGATCTTATCAAAATTCTTGTGCATGATTCGCGTAACAAGGAATCGATTTATAAACGGACTGCGAGGTTCGACTTTGCCATATCTAGTGGCATCAATCGAAATATCATGAACCTCTTTTTCATCCGGATATTCCTTGCTGTAAAAATGATTAAGTGTCAAATATTGGCGATGCGGCGGCTTGGAATCGGCTATCCGACATATGGACAAATTATAATCAGGTCCGGCGGCGTACTGTAAAAAATTCAAAGCATGGAAACGGTTGGGACTGAGGGCATTGATTCCAGCCATACGGCCGCCGACAAAAGTATAACGCGTACCATTCTTGAACCGTGGCACATGGCAGGCGCCAAGACGAAACGGTTCAGGGCCCGGATATATTTCTCCCGGGTGGTTATTTTTCCATTCAGCCTTAGTCTTCAACTGGTTTTCAAGATAAGGCCGCATCATCATCAGATACCACCGACCGGCCCAGGCCATCGCCAGTTTTTCGGAACATAACATGTCAAAACTGTAACTCATCGGGTTGCCATCGGTGGAAACCACCCCAGCCTTGATCGACGGATATGCCTCAACCTTGTATTTGTAAAGCAGATCGTAATAAAACTGCATCGCCTTGACCGCCTGGGGCGAATCCAATTCACAACGTGTTCCTTCTTCGTTCATAACCCGCCCCCCCATCTCCCAAAGAATTGTCTCGAAACGTACACCGGTAGCACCGAACACCACAGGAACAGGTGAACCATTTTTATAAACGGTAAGTTTCTGACTCAGGGTTATGTATTCATCCCAGGTCAGATCCACCGGAGGATACGGAATCTTAAGCTTATCAAAAACGTTTTTATTGTATATGATATACTCATGCATGTAGTTCATGGGATAGGCATACTGCTTCAGTTTGAAATTGCCATCCCGGTCATAGATCCGAACCTGACAAAGCGGACGTACCGATTCGGGAAGCGTATCCAGTCCGAACCCCATTTTATCAGCATAAGGCGAGAGATCCATCAAAATACCGGAATCATAGTATACGTTGATATTGTCGTCATTGACAAAGTCGATTATATCGCCACCGATATTGGCGGAACATTGAACCACCACTTTGGTTATCCCGACATTTGCAGGGTCAATTTTAAGATCGTACTGCGGATACAGGCGGTTAAAGTCTTCAGTCTGTTTCTCCCTGACCGGAACTGAAGCCGACAACCACACCAAAGGAATTTTCCCTCCATTATTTCCAGAGGGTAACATTATAATAGCCACCAGCGTCAGAATGGCAATGCAGATAATAAACAAGAAAAAACCGCTTTTCGGGATTCGCATAAAAAGACCTCGACTTTTTCAGTGCACGGCAATTCCATTCCGGAAAACAACCATTCATTAAAAGAATAATAATCGAACGGAAAATTTCAAGAGGTGTTCTTAAAATATCGATCAAGCATTGATCGAAGGAGTATTTTCCCCGAAAACCCGCGTTTTCAGCCGATAAACCTTATCATTGGTTCGGACCTTTTCAGGAGTAGGAATCGAGATAACCGCATTTTTCATGGCAACCTGTACGGATTGCCCGTCATGCCGCAACTCATCCACACAGAATTGTACCGCTCCGGTTGTCGGGCCGGTAATGAGGATCTCATCTCCAACACTCAGCTCACCGGCCTCCAGATAGATCTCCGCCACTCCCATACGGGAAAAATGCTTATTGACTTTGCCGATATGATACTTGGTTTTTGCGGCACGGTTACCGCCAGAACCGGTCCATTCCCCCAGAGGCTCGCCTAGATAATATCCGCCCATCCAGAAACCGCGATTAAAAACGGCGGAAAGCCGTTCAATCCAGCCATCAACCTTTTCTGCAGTAAATGAACCGGCAGCACAGGCCTGCGCCGCCTCCTTGTACACCGAAGTAACCGTATGGACATAATCGGCGGAACGCCCGCGCCCTTCCAGCTTGAAGATCTTCACCCCCGCCGCCAGCAGCTGGTCGAATACATTGACCGTACATATATCCTTGGGGGACATGACATACTTGTTGTCGATCACCAGCTCTTCTCCGGTCTCCTCATCGATCACCCGGTAGGCCCGGCGGCAATTCTGAAAGCAGGCGCCGCGATTCCCGGAAGAGTTGTATATCCCCAAACTCATGTAGCATTTACCGGAAACCGACACACACAAGGCGCCGTGCGCGAAAAGTTCAATGCTGACTTTCTTTCCTGAAGGCCCGGTAATATTATCCCGCTCAATACCGGAAATGATATATTTAATCTGAGGCAAGGTCAACTCTCGGGCAAGCACCATCACATCGGCAAAACGGGCAAAGAAACGAACCGCCTCCAGGTTGCACACATTGGCCTGCACTGAAACATGCACCGGAACCCCGATCGACACGGCATAGGACATCACCGCCACATCTGCGGCAATCACGGCACTGATTCCCGCAGACTTCGCGGCGTCGCAAATACGCCTTACCTCATCAAGCTCATTATCATAGACAACAGTATTCAGCGCCAGATAACTTTGGGCTCCCGCACGACGGCAGATGGCAACGATTTCATGAAGATCTTCAAGACTGAAGTTTACGGATGAACGGGAACGCATATTCAGGCTCCCCACCCCGAAATAAATTGAATCGGCTCCCGCTTTCAGCGCCGCAGCCAGTGACTCGAATGAACCGGCAGGCGCCATAATCTCAATATCGTTCATTGACCGGCAGCCGCCTTACTGACCGAACTGTCCAATCCACTGAACATAAGTATGTTCTCTTTGAAGGGATAAAATGGCCTGATCTCACTGTTCTCAAACGGAACTAACATATCCGAATCTTCGGCGGGAAGAATTTGCAAATTACATAATGACAAACGGGAAAAGGAACGGCCGGTAAAATCTATCAGTTGGGGAACGGAAGCCTCAAAACATTCATTTTCAGATATATCTTCCTGATTGATAACAACATATTCCGAAAGAGCCAGATTATCGGTTTTGGAGGAGGAAATCCGTACCACTGTGGCTCGGGTTTCGGAGTCATGAGAAAAAGTATTACATATCTGATATACGCGGTAACCGATAGGACCACCGATAAATGATACCACGGCTAACGACAGCAGCAATTCCAATTTATTTAATTTTAGACTGCCAGATCTCATACAACCCACTCTTACAGATAATTATAGATGTATGGCAATTACTATAAACGCGTTTTTAACGCTGTCAAATCATTATCTGAAGATATAATACATTATGTCAAAAAAAAATGCAACTTCCGGCTGTTCCATCGTTTGTCCCGATTGACAAAAAAAGTTTTCGGAGCCAGCTTAATTACCCAAGCAAAACCAGCCATATAACAAGAAATCATCGCCGTATCGGTAATTCCGATTTCATTTTAACCGCTTATCAGCGCCCGGATGTCGAAACCGGAAAAGGCCGACGACAACATATTCCGATCATAATTATTTTCAAGTTTCGGCACCGTAGCCAGAACGGTAGCGCCACTCATTCTGGCAATGGTTTTGATATTATCCTCGGCGATCGGATCGGGGTTCTGCGGCATACCGTTAAAAACAATTCCGGCAATCGTCGCACCAATGCCGCGCAACGCCATGATGCTCAGCATTGCGTAGTTGATCGATCCCAGCCCGGTCGTACAGACCAGAATCACCGGATAACCGAGATCCCGCATCAGTTCCAGCATGGTATCATGCTCGTTCAAAGGCACATACAATCCACCCGCCCCCTCAAAAAGCAGCAATTCCGGACCAGGAGTATTTTCCGCTCGCCGGCATGCCGCCACCACCTCGGATGTAACCAGTTCGCGCCCCTCCAGCCGGGCAGCGAGATGAGGAGAGGCAGCGAATTTAAACGCATAGGGAACCGCCACATTATCAGGAAGTTGATATAAACCACCAACCATCCGACTGACAGTAACCACGTCGGAAGGATAATCGTCGGTCCCGGTCTGAACCGGCTTGACCAATGCGGTCTTGATTCCAGCCTCAATGGACTTGAGGGCGATACCGGCGGTAACAAAGGTTTTGCCGATATCAGTTCCGGTTCCGGTAATAAAAAAAGCCCGGCGGTTCATTTTTTCTTTTGTCCTTTTGCGGCAGGTCTGATCGGATTCAGACTCAGATAAAGATAGATCTTCTCCGCATCCTGACTCTTGAGAAAATCAATGAATTTTCGCGCCTGAGGTGAGAGTTTCGGGGCGGCGGAGACATAAAAACGGGCCACCAGGGGATATTTGCTGCTTTCAGGCTTGTCGGGTGCAGGGAGACAGCTGTCGACTTTCAGGACTTTGATACCGTTGGTACGATATTCATACGGGAATATCCCGATGGCATTACTGTCCGTTGCAATAACGGAGGCGATTTCGCGCCCCGAACCAAACCTGACCACACCTTTACCATCTCCTAGCCGGCCGGCCAGCATAACATCAAGCAAGCGTCCCTCGGAGGATTCCTCGTCATAACCAAGCAGGCTTATCGGCAGCTTGGGACCGCCCAATTCATTCCACATCATAAAGCCGCCGGTATAGATCTTTTTCAGACGTGACAGTGAAATGTTTTCGAGTGCGTTATCGGGATTGACCGCCGCAACGTATATTTTATGCAACTCCATCACGCAGTTATCCGGACGTGCCGGAGTCAGCGATACGGTCAGCAGGAGATCGATCCGGCTTTTTGCCAGCTCTCCGGCAGCGGTTGCCAGTTGTCCCTTTCTGACGCGCAGACGCAAATCTGGATGGGCCTGGGCATATGACTGAGCCGCCAGTTTGATAAACTCATCTCCGGGGGTACAGGTCACAATATTGATTACCGGCAGGTTGTCCGGCGGAGGAGTGATGACTGTCTTCAGTTGCGGCGCATCTTCGGGTTCCTGAGCCGCCAGCGGCGACGACGCAAGTATCGAAGCCAGGAAAATAATCCCCGCCGATATAAGTTTCAGTTTTTTCATATATTTTTAACTTTCCTGTACTTCCAGTTTTGAAATGGTTTTAAAAGAAGTTAGAGTATAAACTTATTGTTGAAGAATTGCAAGCGGAGTATTTCAAAGAATATATGAATCCGCGGCAAATTGGTTTAATACCGATGGCATATGTTATTCAGCGGTAATAATCGTTAAGGAAAAGAGAGGTAAAATGTCGGATCAGTT
>QKAL01000299.1 GCA_003246475.1 Lentisphaerota bacterium | reverse complement strand
GTTTCGATCCGTCAATAATCATGCCATCCGGCAGTTCATTGACTGTCGCTCCCATTTTTTGCAATTCACATGTCATGCAGGCGATGCGGTCAGTTTCCTTGATCCGTGCCTGCGGAACATTCTGCAGCTCGGTCTTGCCTGCGGCAAAAGCTCCCGCCACAGCCATTGCCGGTAACGCATCCGGCGTGTTGTTAAGGTCAATCGAAACCCCTGAAAACCGGCTCCCGCTTTCAGCGGAGGTGTAACCGGAATGACGCTCGATATTCATTCCCATCCGGGAAAAATAGTCAAAGACGGCTTTGTCCCCCTGGCGGTCGTTGAAATCCAGGTTCTTTATTTTTACGCTGCCGCCGGTAATCGCCGCAGCCATTAACGGAAAGGTAGCGGTGGAAAAGTCCGCCGGAATTACCGCGTCAAACGGTTTGTAGGACTGTCCGCCGCGGATATTGAACCAGGACAGATCCGGGGCATGATCGAAAACGATATTCTGCCGCCGCATCCAGTCGATGGTAATCTCCACATAAGGGACTTCATTCAGCTGTTCCACCTCTATATATGTATCTTGCGGGGCAAGGGGGGCGGCAAACAGCAGTGAAGTAAGAAATTGGGACGACTTGCCGTTGACTTTTGTTTTTCCCCCGGCCAACGGGCCCTTGACGGTCAACGGGCATTTGCCTGCATTTGAATCGTGCATCACTCCCAGCGGCGTCAGCGCATCAAGCAGATTGCTCATCAAACGTGTTCTTAAGGAACTGTCTCCATCAAATGAGACATTGAAATTACCCAGCGCGGCCAGTCCTGTAAAAATGCGCAAACTGGTCCCGGAATTTCCCAGGTCAATGACCTTTTCCGGTTGCCTGATTCTGCCGCCACAGCCTTTTATCGTCCAAAGCCCGTCCTGACATTCCACTTCCGCGCCGAAAGCCCTGGCGGCCCGCAGACTGGACAGGGTGTCTTCAGAGATCAAGGGCGACCGGATATAGGAAGTTCCTTCCGCCATGGCGGCAATGGCCACGGCACGAATGGTATGTGATTTTGAACCGGGAACTTCTATTTCTCCGGCAATCTTGGATCTTTTTACCAGAAACTTCATTTATACCTCGTATATTATAAAAAATTAAAAAAACTTTTGAACCGGATACTGTTTGTCTCTTGATATAAAAATTTAGCTCAATATCTTATATCATCAAGCGAAATATCATCAAGAGGAGGGCATATCTGTGAAAATCTCCATTCTTACCATTGGCGATGAGCTGTTAAAAGGCGCAATCATTAACACAAATGCCGCATTCCTGGGCGAGATGCTGTTGAGTCGAGGTTGGATTCCCACCATGTGTGTTACCGTGCCTGACAAACTTGATGACATTGCCAGAACAATGGATTTTCTTTTGTCCCATTCAGATATTGTCATCACCAGCGGCGGACTGGGCCCAACCGGTGACGATGTGACCTGCCAGGCAATCGCCGAATATTTTAAAACCCCGTTGACCGCCGATGAGAAAACCTCTAAAAAATTACGTCAATATCTTGAGAACGGGCAAACAAAATGCCCTCCGGAACGGCTGTTGCGGCAGGCAATGATTCCGCAGGGGGCAGAGGCGTGGGATAATCCGGTCGGGACTGCCCCGGGAATCTGGTTCAAACCACAGAACGTCAATAAATATATCTGCATGCTCCCCGGACCTCCGCCGGAGCAGCGTCCTATGATCGTCAATTGTCTTCTGCCGCATCTAAGTCAAATGATGAAGGAGCGGAGTTATTCCCGCCTTTTCCGTATAGCCTGTGCGGCAGAGGCATGGATCGAGGAGATCACCACTAAAATATTGTCGGATGCCCCCGGCATTGCTCCCGCCTATTGCGCTACTGCCGATCAGGTCCGGCTTTTTCTCTCCGGATCGGATGAGGCGATCCTGGATGCCAAGGCTGAAGAGGTGAAAAAATTCTTCGGCAACCGGATAATCCGGTCGGATTGTCAGTCTCTGGCGGAAGAGATGGTGGCTGTTTTGCGCGAACGAGGTAATATGCAACTGGCAACGGCAGAATCTTGTACCGGTGGAATGATTGCCGCTGCCATTACCGATATCCCCGGCTCTTCTGCTGTATTCCGCGGAAGCATCATCGCCTACAGTGATGAAATCAAACGTGATGTTCTGGGGGTCAGTTCCACCGTACTATCCGCCTACGGTTCTGTCAGTGGACAGTGTGTGTCTTCAATGGTTGAAAACCTCTGCGTAAAGCTGCATACAGAAGCGGGAATCGCGGTGTCCGGTATTGCCGGTCCCGGCGGGGGGACGCCGGAAAAGCCGGTCGGCCTGGTGTTTGTCGCAGTTAAACTGGGCCAGCGTGTCGTGGTTCGCCAGTTTAATTTTCCCGGCAACCGTGACGCCGTCCGCAGATCAACAGTTGCTGCAGCGCTGTTCGAATTGCGGAGTTTGCTGTTGGATCAATGATTTGTCTTTAAAAACATATGTCGTTAATAGCTAGTTTTTTATGCAAAAAACGGCTATTTGCATATCCGATTGAGCGCCAAAGATGGTAAAATTTTTCAGCTTAGCTATGGACAAAAACAGCTTTCTCTGCTATTATCTGTTATAGGCGGAGACTGCTGAAACATCAAATCAAAGCAGAGGGGGGGAAAATGCTGAATTTTGAGTTTTACAATCCGGTACATGTGGTTTTTGGAAAGGAAACGGTAGCCCAGCTTCCTGTTCTCCTTCCACGTAATACCCGAATTATGCTTCTGTATGGTGGCGGATCGATTAAAAAGAACGGATCTTATGACCAGACCATCAAGGCATTACAGGGGTTCGACTTTATCGAATATGGCGGCGTGGAACCCAATCCGCGTTATCTCACCTGCATGCGGGCGGTTGAAGTTGTCCGAAAATCCAATATCGGGTTTATTCTGGCAGTGGGCGGCGGCTCCGTGGTTGATGCCGCAAAGTTCATTGCCGCCGCTGCACTTTACAGAGAAGGCGATCCCTGGCATATTCTGCAGAATACCGGAACTTCTCCGTTAAAAGACGCTTTGCCCCTCGGTTGTATAATCACTTTACCGGCGACAGGATCTGAAATGAACTGCAGTGCCGTAATTTCCCGCCAGGCAACACATGAAAAACTCCATTTTGCCGATCCCAAAGTGTTTCCAAGGTTTTCGATAATAGACCCCCAATTCACTTATACGTTACCAGAGCGTCAGACCGCCAACGGCATTATTGACTCAATGGTCCATGTTATCGAACAATACATCACCTACGACGTTAATACTCCGTTGCAGGATCGCATGGCTGAAGGCATCATCAAAACCTTGATTGAGATTGG
Source organism: Lentisphaerota bacterium (assembly GCA_003246475.1). Classification (GTDB taxonomy): domain Bacteria; phylum Verrucomicrobiota; class Lentisphaeria; order Victivallales; family SZUA-371; genus SZUA-371. Next base: position 1,254 of record QKAL01000299.1, on the reverse strand, counting down.
TCCATATGTTATGGATAACCCCAGCGATTACGATGCCCGCGCCAATATTTTCTGGTGCTCGAGCATGGCTTTGAATGGAATGCTGTCCTGCGGCGTAATCCAGGATTGGACGACACATAAACTCGGCCACGAACTGACAGCGCGCTACAATCTCGATCATGCCAGGACTCTCGCGATCATTCTTCCGGCAGTACTGCGTTATGAACGGCGAAACAAAGCGGAAAAAATTCTCCAATACGGTCGGGAAATATGGGGAATCGATGACGAAAATCTGGAAGATGCCATCGATGAAGCCATTTACCGTACTGAAGAGTTTTTCCATTCACTGAAGGTGCCGACCAGATTGGCAGACTATAAGATCGACCCGATGGAAGCTGCTGTGGCAATTCGCCAACGCTTCGAAACCAGGGAAACCATCTTAGGTGAAAATGCGGATATCGATGCTCTTGCGGCTTATGAGATTATTCGCAGTTGCTGATAAATTCTACCGTAGAGAATCAATCAGTCGCTGAAGGTTCACGCGCGCAGCATCTCCGGCCAGCGGCAATGCCTGTTCAAAGGATTGTCTAGCCCGGGTGCTGTCGCCGCAAATACGGTAACATTCACCTTTTAGATAAAAATAGGTCAGTCTGGCTTCGTCCTTTTTCGGTTCTCTTATTCCCTCGACAATAGCCAGTGCTTGGCGTGCTTTGCCGTTTGCCAACAGTGAATTGACATAGTAGATGGACAGGGAAAAGTTTTCAGGTGCTTGGTTGCGGGCACGTCCCAGAACTGCTTCCGCCTCTTTAACCTTGCCCAGCGCCAGTAATGTTCTGCCTAAATTCAGCCCGGCGGCGATACCATCCGGATTCAGCAGCCATGCCTGTTGATAACAATTGGCTATTTCCGGGGTAATCTGTCGGTCACGAATTTCCAGCGCCTTGCCTAAAGTAATAAAATCTGCCGGCCTTATCGGGGTGACGTGCGGCCATGATACCCAATACACAACAGCGGCCAATACTGCAAATGCCGACAAGAAATGCTTTGAACTAGAGAGATTTACGTTTTTTAATCTATATAAGACCATCTGGAACAGCCGGATTATTCCTAAACACAAAACAGGAAGCAGAACTAAACGGTAACGGCTCAGCGGCACATAGGCGACCAAGGGCAGGGCGTATACCGCCAGATAAAAGAACAGAATAGAATCCCGTTTATACCAGCCGCCCCACGCCAGCATGAATATGAGCCCTGTCACCGCGAGCGGGATTACCA
>QKAL01000166.1 GCA_003246475.1 Lentisphaerota bacterium | reverse complement strand
GCTTATATCAAGGGTATTGGCCGTGTCGAGGGAGACAACAAGGTTAAGATCATTCTCGATGCCGCGAAGTTGTTAAATGGAGAACAGATCGATCTGGCAACGTAGCCGACCGGTACTGAATAATAACATTCACATCATTATTTTTCCCACCATAGGAACGAAACGTACTGGAATATTCTCCTCTTCTGAGAACCCCTCTTCGGTTCTGGTCAGCACGTAGAGGTATTGGACATCAAACGGCAATCCTACAGGAATAATGATCCTGCCACCCTTTTTAAGCTGTTTTTGAAGGGGATGTGGAACAGTCGGCGCGGCCGCAGTAACGATAATTCCGTCATATGGCGCGAATTCCGGCCAGCCGTCAAAGCCGTCGCCGGTTTTAAAGCTGACGTTGTCGTAGCCGAGTTGCAGAAGCGTATTTTTTGCTCTTGCCGCGAGTTCCGGAACATATTCGATGGTATATACTTCTTTTACAATCTCCGCCATAATTGCCGCCTGATAGCCGGATCCGGTTCCTATTTCAAGAATCCTGTCCTGTGGTTTCGGCTGAAGAAGTTCGGTCATTAAGGCGACAATATAAGGTTGGGAGATAGTTTGTCCACAGCCGATAGGTAGAGGTGAATCGGCATATGCCATTGATTTTTCGTTGTCGGGAATAAACATTTCACGTGGAACTTCCCGGCATGCATCGAGTACAGCCGGGTTATTAATGCCGCGATCCTCAATTTGATAGGTAACCATTTCTTCCGCATTCATAATATTCTCCCGTTTGCGCCGGTTGTTCGCCGCTATTTGTCCAAAACTTCCCGTACTTTCTGAATTATATCCCGGCTGTTGAACGGCTTGTGTAGGAAATTCGCATCAGCGTCCAGTACGCCCTGGTTAATGATGACGTTGGCGGTATAGCCGGACATGAATAATAACTTTATAGCCGGGTATCGGGTTGTGAGCTGGGTTGCCAACTGTTTACCGTTCATGCCTGGCATTATTACGTCGGTTACCAGCAGATCGATGTCGCCGTGGTGTTGTTCGGCAAGTTTCAGCGCTTTCTGGGGTGAATCCGCCGTTAATACGCGATAGCCGAACTCGGAGAGAAATTCTTTGCTAAGTTCGAGCAGCATCAGTTCATCTTCTACGAGGAGGATAGTCTCATTTCCACCGGTATTTGCCGTGCCTTCCGGGAGTGGCTGATGAGGTTCTTTGCTTTCGATTTCCGGTCCGGAATATTGCGGCAGAAAAACATTGAATGTCGAGCCGCATCCCAGTTGGCTGTTGACGTTGATATGGCCGTTGTTTTGTTTGATAATTCCATAAACGGTGGCCAATCCGAGACCGGTTCCGTGTCCAAGTTGTTTGGTGGTGAAGAAAGGTTCAAAGAGGCGTTCCTGGGTTGCCGGATCCATGCCGCAGCCATTATCGCTGACGGCGAGTCGTACATATTGGCCCGGACTGATGTCCAGTCGTGCGATGTCCATGGGGTCGCTGAAGGTGACATTTGACGTTTCGATAGTAATTTTTCCATGCCCTTCAATGGCATCCCGGGCATTGACGCAGAGGTTGGTGAGAATCTGATCCAATTGGCTGGGATCCATTTCGATTCTGGTCTGACAGGCGGCTGGGCACCATTCGATATCAATGTTTTCCCCAATGAGGCGGCGGAGCATTTTTAACATGCCGTTCACGGTATGATTGAGGTCTAATACCTGCGGGTTAACGGTTTGTTTTCGCGCAAAAGCCAGAAGCTGTCGGGTCAGTTCAGCGGAACGGGTTGCTGCTTTATCCACCTCCTGCAGTTTTGCGTAGATCTGCAGTTTTGGATCGATTTCGCGCATGACCATCTCGGTGTAACCGATGATTACCCCCAGCATGTTGTTGAAGTCATGGGCAACCCCTCCGGCCAAGCGACCTACGGACTCCATCTTCTGTGAATGGATCAATTGCAGTTGCAGATTTTCCCGTTCCGCTTCCGCCTTTTTCCGGTCGGTGATGTCCCGGAAAAACCAGATACGCCCGTAATATATGTTATCGGCTACTATCGGGGCGGAATAACGGTCTAAAACTCTGCCGTCACGGAGCATGATCTCGTCACGGCTGGTTAACGACTTGTTTTCGTAAAGGTACTGTACTTTTTTGAGAAAATTTTCGGGATCTGCGGTCTGGGCAACGGCATTAGCCAGCAAATTGTCGTCCGAGCATCCCCGCAGGTTCTCGTTCTTCAATCCCCAGACCTCGAAGAATCGTTGGTTATACGACAGAATATTGCGCTGTTCATCAACGAGGAGGATCCCGTCTATGGTGGCCTCCTGCTGCGCCGTTAACAGTACATTGGCCATTTTAAGTTCGGTTTCGGTCTTTTTTTGTTCGGTAATATCAAAAAAACAAATCAGTAAATCCTGCTTGTTCAATACGCGGGTGACGACAATCATATTTCGGTTAACCCCATTATTGCAGGTGATCCTGTACTCTCCGGAGTTAATGTTGACTTCCGAGGCGATTGAACTGGCCACGGCTGCTGTCCAGGTGTTTTTTACCTCATCGCGATACTTCGGATCCGGATAGGCGAGCGGCCACCAGTCGGAAATGGTGGGCATGTCGGATTGATTATATCCCAACACGTTGGTGAATTGCTGGTTCAATCCTGTGATAAGATCTCCATTTCTCAGATAAGCCATGGGTATCGGCGCCAATTCAAAAAGAGACTGGAATCTTTCTTCGGCTACTTTGGATGTCTCCTTGAGTTCCTTTCGCTGGTGAAGTAGAGATGACAGGTGGATTAACAAATATCCTTGGGCGAGCAGGAATATTATGATGGCCACGACATACCAGCCATAAGTATTCCATAACGAGTCCGGGTGATTGATGACGCAGCTGTTGGAAGGAAGATGTGAAAGCGGGATGTCAAACTTTTTCAACTTTTGAAAATCAAAAGTTGGCAACGATAGTTCCTGTTGGTTGCCGATTTTCTGCGGTGGAGTTCCGTTGAGGATTGCCGTACCGATCTGCGCCATCTGTTTCCCTTGCAGTATTCCGCTGTTCATATTTCCGCCGGTCACTCCGTAATCAAGATAGAGGTTGACGTGGCTGAATACCGGAACTTTTGCCTTTGTAGTGAGTTCGCGTAGGAAGTCTAAGGTATCGACTGGTCCCTCAGGGGCCGACGCGTAGTCAAGAAAAAAAATGACGTCGGGGGCTTTGATCTTTTCCGCCAGATCAATAATTTTACTCCGCCTTTCTTTTCCCGGAGAGGTGAAAAAATTGATTTTAACTTTATCATTATTATAGCGTATGTATTTTTCCACCAAGGTACGATCGATCCTGCCCGTTGTTGAATTGTCGGTCACTATCCAGATAACTCCGGTTCGGGGCAGGACTTTCATTATCAAATCGATATTTGTACCGATGTCGGCACTGTTAAGTATTCCGATACTATCAGGGGGCGGCTCAGCGGGGGATTCCACGCCACAGAAAACCATAGGGACTCCGGGAAACAGTTTTGTACGTGATCTGTTAACCAGATCATATGCGTCCTGGTCGGATACGAGGATCAGGTCGAGGCTTCCCGGGAGATATTTTTTCTCCCATAAATTAATAATCCGATCTCTTAATTTACATCTGAGTTCAGATGAAAAACGTTTGCCGTCAAGATATTCAACCCTCAGGTCGAGGCGTTCTTTAAAATAATCCGATAAGGTGTTTTTTATTCCCTGATAAATCTGATCGGACCATGAATAGCCCGGGTGATATGAGTTGATGTATAGAATTCGAACGGGTTTCGGCGCAGGATGTTCTTCGGCAATGCCGGTTAATCCGAGAAAAAAGATTAACGTTGTCGCAAAAAACAATATGATCCAGGATGAAGTGGAATTACTTCTATTTCTCGTATTCTCCTGCCCCAGATAATAATGATCCCGTAGCATCGATTCCCCCTTGCGACTGACCGGCAAAAATATTTTTCGTTTACTGCCGTTGCCACGCAGCGAACCTTGAACCTCCTAAACTTTCGTGAGATTGGGTCCTGGCATATTTATAAAGGTCAAAGTGATCCGATCATTGACATCGTATAGAAATATTATAATCAGCTGGGCGGTTAAAAGCAACAGTACGGGAAATGATTCGACATAAATAGTTTCGGTTGTTTTAATGAATCCATCGGCAGGATTTATTTTATGGTTTTCTATTAACCTTGTGGCGAATTCTGACGTTCGGGAGAAGCCTCGGAAACGTGCAGTGTTTGTTGACAGGATTGTTATGCCGTTATATAATTTATGAGTGGTGGAAATGTGTTCTGGCGATTGTTGCTGGGAGATCAAAAATTATGTGTTGTGGCAAAATTATATATTCTGTGAAAACGTGGTGGCGCAATATTGCCATATTGTTGATATTTGTGCTTCTGGCCGGAACGGCTGTTGCGGCTGATGAAGTATTACGCCAGCCCGGCGGTGGGGCGACTGACAACATCCGGCGGGTACTGATCCTGAATTCCTACCATCCGAATTATCCATGGACCCGAGATCTGGTTGAAGAAGCGAGGAAACAGATTTCAGCGCGGTTTCCCAACGTGGAATATTACATAGAG
>QKAL01000115.1 GCA_003246475.1 Lentisphaerota bacterium | reverse complement strand
CTATCCGTTCCGCCGTCCCGTCGATACCATACCGCAGCAGCATTCCGTAATCCACCACGATGTGACCGAGGTTACCGTTGATCTGCAGGTTTTTCAATTGCTCATCGGTATAATATTTCCGCATATCCGGACAGGTGAAACGTTGGGAACCGACAATCAGTTCAGCCGCGTCATATCGTACCGGGTAGCCCGCGGCAAAACGTTCCAGCATCGCGGCACGGCGGATGATTTCGCTGGTATCGCGACACGCCACCGCCGCCTCATATCGGCACGAAGCGTAAAAACGCTGTTCCACGTCACACAGCAACATTCGTCCATGCGTCACGGAAGTCGCCAGCGTATTGCACCGCAGCGAGAGAACACGTTCGGAAAATTTTAAATCATCAGGCAACATTATTACCGCTCCAGGTTATAGATCGTTGAACGATGTCCGTAACATAACCTCAGCCTGCATCCCCGCCGACAGGTTGGTAAAGTAATCGGTATACCCACCGATACGCACCACCAGATCGCGATATGCGTCGGGATTCTTCTGCGCCTCCACCAGAGCACCGCGGTCAAGCACGTTGATCTGGGTCTCAAACCCGCCGCGATCAAGAAAGGTCTCAACCAGCGATTGGAATTTCCGGCGCATCTCCGGCGTCTTAAACAACGATTTATCGAACTTCATGTTGTAGGCTATACCGCCGATCATAGCTGAATGAGGCCAGGACGTGACCGACATGATCGCCGAAGTCGGGCCGTTCTGCTCGCGGCCCTGAGCCGGACCGGAACCGTCGGCAAACGGAAATCCGGCTTTGCGTCCGTCCGGCGTGGCGCGGCACTCGGAGCCGAGTACCTGATGCATGATCCAGCAGAACATGCCGGGAACAAACGGCGCGTTGTCAGGCGGCATCCTGTACTTAGCACATTCCTGCCGAATCCAGTCAACCAGAATCAGTTGAAGATTATCCACTTCCGGATTATTATTGCCATATTTGGGGCAATTATGGTACAACTCCGCCTGTAAAGCCTCATAACCATTGAAATCGGCATCCAGAACCTGTTTCAATTCAGAGAAAGTCAGCTTGCGGACACCGAATACCATATTGCGGATAGCCGCCAGTGAGTCGATAAGATTGGCGCTGCCGACAAACGAACATTCAACCCAGTTGTAACGCGCCCCACCATCGTCAATATCGCGACCACGGCTGAGGCAATCGTTGGTAAATATGCTCTGTATCGGCTTGCGGCCGTACAAGCGGCGTTCCTCGCGCCATTGAGACTGTTCTTTGACGGCAGCCGCTATTTTACCCGTCAAAACCTGGAAATAGTCGGCCATGAAATCGTCAAAGCTGTTACATCCGCGGTTTTCCGCCACGATGGAATCGATCAACTCCATCAAAGTCCCACACAGGCTGAAATAGGGTGAAGCTACCCAGACGTTACTGCCCCCGACCGGCGTGATCTCAACACAGGTGGAATTGATATAATTATAGGAATCGGCTGCAGGAACTCCATATTCCCGCATCCCGGCGCTGACCGTATCGTCATTGAATAAGGCCGGGGTAGAATAGCCGTCGGCAATCAGGTCAGTGGTAAGTTTGACCAGATCGTCGGGCGTATCCTTGTGGCGGCACAAACCGACGGTGGGATAAACCAGTCCGGTCCGGCGCACCGCTTCCATTGCCAGATATGAAAGCTCGTTGGTTGCGTCGCTGCCATCGGGATTGCGACCGCCAACCATGACCGCAAAAGCCACACCGGCGTAACTGTAGTCATTGATGAACAGATAAAGCGATTCGATCAGGGCCAGTTCCTTATCACGGTCGGCAGCTTTGTGATACGGAAGTAAAACCCGGTCCAGACGACCCGGTCCGACCATATGAACGATATCTCCGCTCATATGAGCGAGCATCACGAACCAGACCAACTGAATGGCATCACGGAAGGTTTCCGGTTTTTTGTGGGCGATACGGCGGCAGGAATCGGCTATCTCGGACAATTCCGCCTTGCGGGAAGCATTGGCAGTTTCCATTGCAACCTCAACGGAGGTAAGTGCATTAAGGATCATCGCCTGCATACCGTCAAGAGCATAGACACACGACTGATAAAAGTCGGCTGTTTCGCCGGAGGAACGCGTCGCTTTCTGCCGGATATCCTCGCGCAATTGATCTATGCCGCACGAGAAAAGAACATCGTAATCGGGCTGACAATGTCCGGTCTGTCCGGGAACCGAATGGTAGGTGTCAATATATGCCTTAGCCCCAGCCAGTTCCTCCGGAGTGTATTCAATGTCAACGGTGCGCCCGGCCATAAGTTCCAGCTCATCGATTTCGAACTTCAGGGCGGCAAGCCGATCACAAACCCGGATCCCAGACCTGACCTGCCATGAGTCAAGACTTTCCGTTTTCTTCAAACTTGCAGCATCAACCGGGGGATGATAAATATGTTTTCCGGTAAAATTCCGCTGCCTGACCAAAGTTCTCTCGCGTAATGTCGCAATTCTGTTATTCATAATAACCTCAACTCTCGCTTCTCGAAATTTCTGTACATCAGATGAAAATTCATATCCATCAAAAGGAATACTACCGAGAAAACATGGCCCGAAAGGTTGACAGCGGTTTACAATCCCCCTACTTCCAAGCGTACATTAAGGAGAGAGATACCCTATCGCCCGGGATATTCCTTCGGCACAAACCTTGACTTCCTTCTCAATCTCTTTCAATCCCTGACGGTTAATACGGTTGGCCAGCCCGGTCATACCGACCCCAGCCACCGCTTCCCCGCGAACATTGAACACCGGAGCACCAACGCAATAGATGCCGTTAATGTACTCTTCCCGATCATAAGCCAGACCGGTTTCCCTGACACATACCAGCTCCTCACGCAGCTTTACCGGATCGGTCTGAGCCCGTTCCGTCAGCCGGGGAAGGTCGCCGGACAAAATTTCCTCAAGCCGCTCATCATCCATATATGCCATAACACACTTGCCATAGGCATTGGCATGATAATAGGTACGACTGCCAGGGACTACGGTCAGATAGTAGTCCTTCTGCGGCGTAACCACATCGATCACCAACATCCGGTCGCCGTCCGGAATCTGGATCTGGCAGGTCTCGCCGGTCCTCCGGCAGAGTTCCTGCAGGAATGCACGGCTCTGCCGCCGCAGGTCAAAACGTGCGTGCAACTTCATGCCCAGCGAGAAAAACGCCGGTCCCAGCTCATACGCGCTGGAGGAGTCCGCCACCACATATCCTCTGGCTTCCATCTTTTTCATGATCCGGAAGATCAGATTGTTGGTGAGCTGCAACTCCCGCGACAGCTCCGTCACGCCGCAGGGGTGATCCGCCTGCGACAAAAATTCCACAATGTCCAGCAGTCCGTCGACCGCCGGGACCGAATACTTATCTTTCTTCTCCTGATTCGCCGCTTTTTCCGCCATATCTCAATTAACCGATTGTTTGATTATCTCCCTGACAATATCCACTGTGGGTTTTACCGGATTAAGGTCCACAATGCCGCTCATATAAGTAAAGGTGTCCTTCGCGACAATGTCAATCAGATTCGGTTCTTTTAAGCATTTTTCTTTGAATTTATTCAGGAACGAAAACTGCCTGTAGAAACTATCGAAAGCGGAAACGACGTCATCATTGCCCGCCTGCAGGTTATTGGCAATGAAACGGTGTTTTTCCGGCAATGCCTGGGCGTTGAATCTCAACACTTCGCGATAGATCGAATAGAGCGCATCGCCGTGCGATACGTCTTCGCAATGTCCACTGATTACATGCGCCATCACATGCGCCAATGATACTACCGCGTTGTTGATGGCAATACCGGCGTAAGTATCTGCCAGCGCCATCATGCCGCGCGCTTCCAGATTTCCGCCTTCACGATAAACCACCGGCAGGTAACGCGCGGACAATTCGATCGCCTTCTCGGCATAGATGTCGGAAATCGGCGAAGCCGCGTTAGAGGTATAAGCTTCCACCGCATGGCAGAATACGTCAAAACCGGTAATAAGAGTCTGCCCCTGCGGCAAAGTCATCATCAGTTCCGGGTCGATGACTGCCACTTTCGGCAGAATGTAAGGCGACCCCATACCCGGCTTCTGGTGGGTACGCGGATTGGAGATAACCGAAAACATCGTACACTGGCTGCCGGTTCCGGAGGTGGTGGAAATGGCGATCACCGGCAAAACCTTGTTTTCAATCGGCTTGTTGCCGATGGCATAATCCCAGATACCCCCGTCATGACTGGCGGCAACCGCCGTCCCTTTGGCAGAGTCCATTGATGAACCACCGCCCAGGCCCACGACGAACTGGCAGCCGTTCTCACGAGCCAGCGCCGCCGCCTCGTCAATAAGGTCGCAGGTGGGATTGGGAATGACATCACTGAACACTACACAGCCGATACCGGCGGCATTGAGGCTGTTGATCACTTTGTCGGCAGTACCTGACTGACGGCAGAACGGGTCACACACCAGAATAGCCTTTGAACCGAACTCTTTGCCAAGAGCTCCAACTTCATTGATCTTTCCTGCTCCGTAAACGATTTTCTGCGACTGATTGAATTCAAAATTATGCATTTTCTGCTCCTTAAACGTTA
>QKAL01000182.1 GCA_003246475.1 Lentisphaerota bacterium | reverse complement strand
GCCCCCTCCCCGGTCAAAGTCACAGTGCATTGCTGCCTGAGCGCCCGCGCCAGATGATAAATGGAAATTTCGTTGGGAGTGGTCAACGGCAGCCCACGTTCACCGATCAACATCCGCCAGTCATTCAGAAAGGTATGGGCATCGACCGTAATACGGTGCAGCGGACTACCCAGCCGGGCGGCGATCATCTCGGCATACAGGAACTCATTAAGCTGCTCCTCGTCACTGCCGGCACAAAATACCGGTAATTTAAAATCTAGATGCGACTGCGCCTGGGTCGTAATGATCGCCGAATCGAGCCCCCCGCTGAGGAAAGCGCCCAGCGGCACGTCACTCACCAGACGGCAGCGAACCGCTTCGTGCAACATCGCACGCACTTCCTCAACCGCCTCCTCAAATCCCGGGGCTGTATCTTTCTTTTCATCCGGCGACATGATCGGCAGACGCCAATAGCGCCGCCGTTTTGCCTCATTGGTATTGAGGTCTATGATGATGCAGCGGCCAGGTTCCAGCGTCGAAATATTCTGCAGCAGGGTCTTGTCGCCCATGACGTTTTTTCCGGTCGTCAAATAGTGCGAAACCGCGGTCAACTCCAGTTCCGGCCTGACCCCGGAAGCCTTGACCACTGCCGCCACAGTGGAAGCGAACACAAAGCGGTCCTTGTCGATACGATAGTAAAACGGCTTGATTCCCAGCCGGTCGCGGGCGGCAAAAAAACTTTTTTTTACCGGATCGATGAGCGCAAAGGCAAAAAAACCGACGAAACGCTCCAGGCATTCCGGCCCCCATTCAATGTAGGCGCGAAGCAGCACTTCCGTATCGCAACGCGTATGAAAAACATGACCGAGGGCGGAAAGTTCAGCGCGAAGTTCGCGGAAGTTGTAGATTTCACCGTTATAAGTCAAAGTGATGCCGGTCGCAGCATCACAGATCGGCTGCTGTCCGGCGGCAGGATCGATGATCGCCAGACGGGTATGGCCGAAAATCCAGCGCGGCCCTGACATAACCCCCTGACCGTCCGGTCCCCGCCGCAGCATTGTCCGCATGGCAAGGTTGACGCGTTCCGCGGTTTGCGGCTCGATATCCGCGTTAAAATTGAGTTGTCCGACTATTCCGCACATGCTGACCGTCCTGAAAAAATGGTGATTATTAGCGTTTGACCATCTGGAAACTTTTCCACTAAGAGAGTAGATTAAATATTGTTAAAAGTCAAATGAGAATTCAAGGATTTGCAGTATGAAGAGCGCATTGGAATGTATTCCCTGCATGGTGGGTCATGTCTTGCAGGTGTCAGGCATGGTCACCGACTGTCCGGACACCCGGAAAAAGATCGTCAAAAAAACCATGGCCCGTATTGCCGACATCGATTTCGATTCCTCTCCGCCGGAGATGGCCCGGACACTGCACCAGATCATCCGCGACATTACCGGAGTGGATGACCCATATCGCGGTCTCAAGGACAAATCAACGGAAATCGCCCTTGAGTTATTGCCGGAACTCGAAAAGATCGTCAAAAATGCCACGGACAAGTTCGAGACGATTGTCCGGCTGGTCATTGCCGGCAATATCATAGATTTCGGCGCCGACAGCAATTTCAAGCTGTCCACCGCCAAAGACCGGGTGATGGAAGTACTGTCAATGCCGCTGAACCTCGACGCGGTAAAAAAACTGGAAGCTAAAATTAACGCAGCCCAAAACATCCTCTATCTCTGTGATAATTGCGGAGAAGCGGTAATCGACCGGCTGCTGATCCAGCCTTATCGCGACAAGATCACCATTGCGGTACGCGGCGGGGCGATCCTCAACGACGTAACCCGGCGCGAAGCCGAGCTTTCCGGACTTTACGGCCTCGCCCCCCTGATCGACTCAGGCGACCGGACACCAGGAACCGTAATAAAATTCGCCAACCCGGTTTTTCGTGAAGCCTTTGAAAATGCCGACCTGATTATCTCCAAAGGACAGGGAAACTATGAGACTCTGTCCGACACCGACCGTCCGGTATGTTTTCTGTTGCGTGTCAAGTGTCCGGAAGTGGCGAAAAACCTGAGCAACGCCCCTCTGGGCAGCCTGCACGTCATCAACCGTAATTTCTAAATCAAGCGCCAGCCAGCCGCTTGAGCATGGCGTAGATGCTGAAAATATGGGGAACGGAAACATGGAGACGTTCCGCAATCCGGACGACGTTGCCGACAATCGCCTCGATCTCCATCGGACGCTTATTCAGGAAATCCACATACATGCTGGGCTTATACGGGGGAAAGTTGCGGGTAAACTCGAGCAGCTCATCAATCAATGTTTCAGGCAGCGTCCAGCCATCGGCATCTGCCAGCGCGGCAACTTCAAGCATGACCGAACGGACCAGTTGCAGACACTCCGGATCAGCCATGATCCGGGCTGTGTCGGACTGCGTCAGCACGGAAATCGGATTAAACGGCACGTTCCAGAGCAATTTTTCCCAGCGTGCACGCATGATCTCCGGGGTTATGGTCGCCACAATCTTGCCGGAAGAGAACAACTGCGCCAGTTTATCGGCCTTCGCCGAAATACCGTTGGGAAAAACCCCGAATTTCAGTTTTCCGCTGTCAGTGTGGACAATCATGCCCGGAGCGGTACGCGTTACACCGATGTAAGCGATTGAGCTGATAAGTTCGTTATCAGGAAAGGCAGAGACGATCGTTTTTTCGATCTCGATCCCGTTCTGGATCAGGACGATGGCCGTGTGCGGACGAACAGCAGCGCGAATCATCGCCGGGACATCGACTTCCGGCAGCACCTTCGAGGTTACAATGATATAGTCGGCATCACCGGGATATTCCGCGGCCGAACGGTAAATTCCGGCGGGATGAAAATCAAAATCACCGGCGGGACTGGAAACATGATACCCCTTCTCTTTGACAACATCGTAGTCGGAACGGCAAAGCACCGAGACATCAACCATCCCGCCCTGCGCCATCCTGCCGCAAAAATAGACCCCAACCGCACCGGCTCCACACAATAATATTCTGGTTTTATCGCTCATTTCATGTAGTCCCTTTTGCCAAAAATCGCAGTTCCGATCCGAACCAGAGTGGCTCCCTCGGCAATGGCGACATGATAATCACCGCTCATCCCCATGGACAACTCCGGAAGCTCAACGCCAAACGCCGCCGCCATACGGTCGCGAAGCCGGCGCAAACCGCCGAACACCCGGTGCAGCCCCATTTCATCGGCATCGAGCGGAGCCATGGTCATCAGTCCCCGCCAGCGCAGATTGCGACAACAGGCAGCAGCTTGCGCCAACGCCATTGCGTCAGCATCCCCCGCGCCGAACTTTGAGGACTCTCCGGAAAGATTGAATTCCAGCAGGATATCAACCCTGCGTCCGACTTCACCGGCCAGCCGTTCCAGCCGCTCCAGCAATTTAACACTGTCTACCGAATGGATACAGGAAGCGCAAGCCACGGCTTTGGCCGCCTTATTACTCTGCAGATGTCCGATCAGATGCCACTCGATATCCGCAGGCAAGGCAGCCGTCTTGGGCTCGAGTTCCTGTAATTTACTCTCGCCAAAAAGACGCTGGCCGCAATCGTACACCGCCGCAATATCCGCGGCGGGAAATGTCTTGCTGACGGCAATCAAACGCACATCTCCCGGACGACGTCCGGCCTTAACCGCCGCCGCCGCGACATCCGCCTTGACCTGCTCATACTGCCGGATCAGATAATCGTTCATCCTCCGCTCCAGTTATGCTCAGGCCTGAGGACCTTTTACCTTGATGGTCAGATCCGGCGGCTGAATGGTAATGCGGGTGCCGGGTCCAACGCTCTCGGTCAGCCAGACGTTGCCGCCGATGATCGAGCCCTTGCCGATGGTGATATTGCCTAACACCGTGGCGCCGGAATAGATGGTGACGTCATCCTCGATAGTGGGATGGCGCTTTGCCCCCTTGATAATCTTGCCGCAGGCATCTTTCGGAAAACTCAGCGCCCCAAGAGTCACACCCTGATAGATCTTGACGTTATTGCCCAGCGTAGCGGTTTCGCCGATCACCACGCCGGTACCATGGTCGATGAAAATGCCGTTGCCCAGATGCGCGCCCGGATGGATGTCGATGCCGGTTTCGCTGTGGGCGTATTCCGTCATCATGCGCGGCAGCAAGGGCACGTCCTGGTGGTAAAGCTCATGAGCATAACGCTGGATGGCGATAGTCTTGATGCACGGATAACTGACCACGATCTCATCAAGGGACGCGGCGGCAGGGTCCCCCTCAAAAGCGGCATTGATGTCAATCTTCATGACTTCGCGGATGCTCGGAATGGATTCCAGCAACCGTTTTACAGCCTTTTCGGTCAACGAATCGATCTCGCAGGTCTTGCATTTGTCACGCTGGCAGTTGTAACGGAAAGCGCGCAATATCTGACGCGAGAGGTTTGAATAGAGCTTGGCCAGCATTTCGCCGATGCTGTAATGGATGGTCTGGAAATCATACGTGCGCCGGCCGCTGTACCCGGGAAAAGTGATCTCGATGAGGTCATGGATGATCTCGAGCACTTCGATACGGCTGGGCAGATTAAATCCCTGGATATGGTTGATGCCCTTGCTGTCCTGATAAGTGGTGCAGATATCGCCGAC
>QKAL01000285.1 GCA_003246475.1 Lentisphaerota bacterium | reverse complement strand
ATCAGCAGACTCAGTTGCTGCGTCTAGATGACAAACTTGACGACACCCAAAAGGACCAGTCGGGCCATAAGGACGACCTGTACCTGAATGAAGCGGAAAATATTCTGCTCGATTATATCAGTCTGCTGCATAAGCCGGCGGCGCTGGCTCAGGCCCAGGCCAAGGCAACCGTAACCAACTGAGCTACAAAACTCAATCGAACTGATCTCGGCGTAGCGATTTAATCTCGCTACGCATTTTTTTTGCCTCCAGGCGCCGTCTTTCCGAAGCCCGGGTTGGTGCGGAGGGCCGTCGCTTTTTTACCGGCTGCAACGCCTGCCGCAGCATCAATTCCATTCGCGCCGCCGCCTCCTGACGGTTGAGCATCTGAGTCCGGTGGATGCGGCTGACGCAAACCAGTTCTCCACTCTCGTTCAGATGATGCGAAAGCCTGGCAAACCAACGCGATTTGACCTCATCGGCAACCGGCAACGAGGCCAGATGCAGACGCAGACGAACCGCGGTCGCCACCTTGTTGACATTCTGTCCGCCCGGACCGGAACTGCCGAAAAACTCTTCGACAACATACTGATCCGGAATAATTATAAAATCGTTGATTTTAAGCATATGAGCCATTCCAGAGGAAAACACTGTAATTTACTTCTTTTTTGCCGGAAAAGGCTTGAAAAAAGACCCGTTGCAATAAATACTTCTATAAAGAGAAAAATACAACCCCGGGGAAAAGAAATTATGGAAATCACCGCGCTAAGCCCACAAAGCTTATGGAAACATTTCGCAGCCATCTGCCGTATCCCGCACCCTTCCGGCCATGAAGCCGGAATCCGCGAATATATCAAAGGGTTTGCCCACCATAACGGAATCGAATACTGTGAGGATGCAGTAGGCAATGCCATGCTGATCCGGCCGGCAACTTCTGGACGGGAATTTTATCCGCGCGTAATCATGCAATCACACATCGACATGGTTCCCCAGAAAAACTCCGGTACCGCCTTTGATTTTCTTACCGACGCCATCCAGCCCTATATTGACGGCAACTGGGTAAAGGCCGCCTGTACCACCCTGGGCGCCGACAACGGCATTGGAATTGCGGCGGCACTGGCGATGATGGAGGATAAACAGTTGATTCACGGTCCGTTAAAGGCGATCTTCACCGTGGAGGAAGAGACCGGCCTGACCGGGGCGCTAAACCTTTCCCCGGAATTTCTGCAGGGCGACATCCTGCTGAATCTCGATTCCGAAGAAGAAGGCATGGCATTCATCGGCTGCGCCGGCGGCAGCCGGACCGAATATGTCTTCAATTGCGATCGCGAACCGTCTCCCATCAATCATGTCGCCATCCGTGTCGCCCTTACCGGCCTGCGCGGCGGCCACTCAGGTATGGAAATCAACCTCGGTCGAGGCAATGCCATAATCATCCTCGCCAGGATTCTGCAGGACGCCGTCAAATCGTTCGATCTCAGACTGGCGGCGATAAACGGCGGCTCATTGGATAATGCCATACCGCGCGAAGCCTTCGCCGACATCATCCTGCCTCCGGATCAGGAAATGGAACTGGCGGTGATGCTGGAAAAACTCGCTATGCGAGAAATTGAAACGCTTGGAGAAAACGATCCGGGCATGAAATTGACCCTGCTCAAAGATGTCGATTTCTGCAGCATAATGGAAAAAGAAACACAGACCGACTTGCTGAAAGTACTGGTCAACTGTCCCAACGGCGTCATCAAGATGAGTGAATCCATTCCAAATCTGGTCGAGACCTCAACCAATCTGGGCGTGATAAAGACTACGTCCGATCTGATCCGGCTGACCTGCCTGCAACGCAGTTCTTGCGATTCAGAACGCGAACAGCTGGTCACCCGAATGAATGATTTTTTCTCGCAGGCCGGAGCCGATGTAGAACGTAAAAACTCATACCCCGGCTGGCAGCCCAACACCGACTCACCGGTATTGGGCCTCCTGCAAAACGTCTACCGCGATCTCTTCGAGGGGGCGCTTCAGGTCAGGGCAATCCATGCCGGGCTGGAATGCGGTATCTTCAGAAATATCAATCCCAAACTGGATATGATATCGTTCGGCCCGGAAATACGCAGTCCGCATTCGCCAGACGAGCAGGTGCTGATTGCCTCTGTAGAACGTTTTTATCAGTTGCTCTGCGCGCTGTTGCGCCGTATCGACTAATACGGGAATCACGCTTCCGGACGCAGGACAATCAGCTTCAAACCGGATTGGATCACCTCCATGCCGTAAACCAGATGTTTGAGGGCGCCGCCAACATAGAACTGGCCAAAGGATTGTTGTTCCTTAAGTTTTTCGTTCCAGTTGAACAACACGCCAAGATTGGCCTTGCTACCGGTCTGGTCGGTGATGACTATATTTTTCTCAAAATTGTCTTTGAGTACCGAGGCGGAACAGATGTCGACCATCTTGAATTGCGGAAAGAAACGTTTGATATCATCAAGGGTAAAAGACCTGGCCACCAACCCGGCAACGCCATCGGCACGTTTTGCCTCCTGGTCTATCGTACAGATCAACAGCAGAACGCCATCCGCCTTGACAAGCCGGTGAAATTCCACGCCGATATCCATAATATCCTTGTCTTCCGGATAATTGGTGATGGTGTTATAACTGAAGATAATATCGAACATACCTTTATCATAGCCGTTTTTCAGGAACGGCACCTGGCGGAATTCCATCTCCGGCGGCGACATCTTCCTGGCAGCGGCCAGAGCAGTATCGGAAAAATCAATGCCATGACATTTTTCCGGCAACGCACCAAATTCCACCAGAGTACGCAAATCCTGTCCGTTGCCGCAACCCGCATCCAAAATCTGATAATCCGGCAGATTCCTGAATCCGTGAACCATCAATTTCTCGATTATCCGGCAAGTCTTGAAAAAATTGATGTAGTGAAACATCACGGAGGACCCAGAAAGAGAAGTTTTTCCGACATTGTTGCCGAACAGGTCATGCGCGTCGCTGTAATAACCGACAAATTTCTTTTTAATGTCCTCAATACGCTCGTCCGAAGCACTGCTACTGTTATTCATAACATCCCCTGTTTGATATATAATATTTGCGTTCTCACATTTTTCATTCAGAATTTATCTTTTTCGTTCTTCCCGAACATTCAAGGTCATCAGAACCATGACAGCAATCAAAATCAATGCCGGAACAAATACTCGGGAACAGAGTCCAGCAGTTCTTTCTGATAATAAATAATGATGCCAAGAAAAATCATCGCCAACAACGTCAACCCAAAATATAACCACATCCTGCCCCAGCGAATCCGTTTCCGGATCCCCCAGCAAGCGCAGATACGGTGCAGTTCCCGGTTGATCTCATCATCCTTGGTATAAAACTCCCGTCGCCCCAACAAGTTTAAATCAGAGGTGGGACGGACAATATCGGACTCCGAAAGGTAGACAAAATAACCACTGTCACAGATTTTGTCCTCCAACCCATGGGCAATTGCGGAAAGCGTCAGAAGATTAAGCGTCTCGCGGTCAACTTTCACACCATATATCTGTATGACAAACTCCAGGATGTATGTACTTATCAACATGAAATGCCGATGGATCAGAGACGACGACAACTGTTCATAAAGTAAGTCATCTTTCAATACCTCCTTCAGGAAGGGCGCAATTTCTTCCCGCTCCAGCGAAGAACCTGAAAAAAAAGCCGGCATTAACGGTGAAGCCGCTATCCGGCAACAGAAACGCAGACGCAACTCCGAAGGCAGCGAGGGGTAATTGCAATACAATTTTACCATTTGCCTTTCCGCCAGATGCATTATTGCCTGAAGCAGCGGATAGATACGTTCCCCAATCTCCTCCGAAGCTTTGATTCCCAGCATCGACAGAATTTTACCGGTGTGGTTCAGCAATTCGTCCTCGTCCCGCACAGCTTTTTCACGGTGCAACACTTCGAGCATCAGGATAATCTCGCTATTGCTCCACGACGATTTGCCGGAAACAAAATCCGGTAACGGTTTACGCAAAAAGACCTGATGGCAGGAGGAGCAGCAGAACAGCGGCTCATGCGGGTTACCAGGAATCGCAAAGACATTCCGGCAGGAAGGACATTCGGCGGTCGTCTGAGGTTCGTCAATATTGTAAACACTGATGGCGGTACCATCATCCAGACGCAAAGCGGCATGGCAATTCGGACAATTCATACCCTTGATAACATCATCAACAGCGGTTTGCTGCTGACAGCCGCATTTACGACATTCCACGGTTACCATCTCTTACTCCTTGACGTTACAGAGGTTACGTCAGCCAATGATTAAACAGCTCACGCCCCGTAATAAATAATACCGTTCCGGCGATTATTATCACACCCATACATCCTTTATTCTCCGGCATAACAAAATTCTGCGCGGCAAAAAGCTCATGCAACGCCTCATTTACCTTATTTCGCTGGGTATAAAAACTCTTCATCGCGGGAATCGACAGCTTGGAAATACTCTTGACGCGATTCTCCTCATGGCTGTAGACAAAATATCCCGACCGGCGGATAGCCAGCCCGAACCCCCTGCCAAACGCACGCAAAGCCAACACCCTGGCAGTCTTGGCGTCAATCTCCTTTTCATACACCACTTTCGCAAAAGTAATAATGTAT
>QKAL01000156.1 GCA_003246475.1 Lentisphaerota bacterium | reverse complement strand
AGCGCTTCAACAAAATAATGCACTATGTGGCTAGCCATCCGGGACGTCCGTGCCGGGTAAAGGAATTCGCAGAACTGTTGGAAGTGTCGCAACCAACCTGCTCGAATATTGTCCGCAGCATGTTGGAATTGAATTACCTGGAGGCGGCGAATGACGGGAGAGGCTATCTGATGGGACCGGGACCTTCCCTTCTGGTTCGTAACGGGACCTACAAACAATATCTAGTCAGATTGTCGGAATCACTGGTTACCGAACTGGTGGAGCGGATCAACGAAAATTGTCTGGTATCCACCCACGCCAACAATAAACGCATTGTGCTGTTCCATAAAAACAGCAAACGGGCGCTTCAGGCAAGTAACCCCGACGTCATCACCGACCATCTGATGGCAACGGCCACTGGAACTATTATGCTGGCGTATATGAGCGACGAAGAGCTGACTGCGTATTCGAGCAAAAACCCTTTTGTCGGTTCGGTACTCAGCGACGTGAAAAACTGGGAAGAATTGAAAGAAAAACTGATTGAAATTCGAAACGATAAATGCTGCTGGCACTTCTCCGGCGAACGTCTTGACCGCAACGCCTCCCTTGCCGTCCCGATATTAAACGGCGGAAAACTGGAGGGCGTGTTGGGCTGCTGGCTGCCGGGATTGCGATTTACCGTCAACAATAGGCTGACGCTTATTGAAGAATGTAAAAAAACCGCGGCGGAAATCGGCCGCCGATTGAATGAAATGAATATTGATTAAAGGAAAAATACCAATGTATAAGAAACATTATGACGTTATCGTTATCGGCGCTGGAACCGCTGGATGTATTGCCGCGTTGCAGGCGGCACGGGCTGGAGCCCAAACGTTACTGGTGGAAAAAAACGGACTGCCAGGAGGAACAATGACCTCTGGCGGCGTCAATTTCCCGGGTCTGTTCCATGCCTGGGGACATCAGGTTATCGCCGGTATCGGCTGGGAACTGGTGAAAAAATGTGTCGATGCCGAAAACGGTTCCCTGCCCGATTCAAGCGATTATGAACAGCCGCACTGGCGGTTGCAGATAAAAATCAATGGGCCGTTATATGCCTGCCTGATGGACGAAGCGCTTGAAACCGCCGGAGTTGATACCTGTTACCATGCCATGACCGCGGCGGTCAAGGAACAGCATGACATGGTCACCGTTTCACTCTGTCTTCGCGAGGGTTTACGTGATTTCACCGCCTCCATCCTAATTGACGCCAGCGGTGATGCAGAAGCGATAGAACTGGCAGGCTATAGCCTACGCCGCAGCCAGAATAAGCAACCGGCAACGCCAATGCTGCGCTTCGGCGGTTACGATCACAGCAAGATCGACACCGCCATGCTTGAAAAGGCATACTTCCAGGCGCTTAAAGACGGCAAGCTGCGGCGAAACGATACCGGAATCAGCGGCTCGATTATCCACCTGATCAACCAATATGGCGAAAACTGTATTCATATCGCGGTTGATGACCCGACAACCAGTTCGGGAAAAAGCCGGGCGGAAATCTACGGCAGAGCCTCTATACTGCGGTTGTATCGATTTTTGCGCGATCAGCCCGGATTTGAAAACCTGCACATAGAATATATGGCGCCGGAGTGCGGTATCCGTGAAGGAGCCACCATCATCGGGGAGTCCACAATTACGGTAGAGGATTACGAGCAGGGGCGATCCTGGGATGATTCATTATGCTACTCATTCTATCCCATCGACTTACACCTTGACACCGAAGAAGGGCTGCTCTACCGCAAACTCCAGAAGGACATTGTCCCGACCATACCGCGCGCCGCCATGATTCCGACAGGCAGCCGCCGGATACTGGCGGCAGGACGTTGCATTTCCAGCGACCAGTTGGCCAATTCAGCGTTGCGTGTTCAAGCTTCATGCATGGCCACGGGACAGACGGCGGGAGCGCTGGCGGCAATGGCGGCAAAAGGTCAGACGATTCCGGTTGAACTGGAAATAGCCGCGGTCAAGGAACTGCTCAGGAAACATAACGCCATCGTACCTTGATTATTGCACCATCCCCAAAAAAAGCCGCATTAAAACGATTTTTAGCTCCATTTTTTGTCGCTCAAACATTTCATTCGGTGCCCCACAATTCCGGGCACCGAATTCATTATTTCTCTGCCGGTAAACAGCCGGTAATATTCCGATTATGGCCGATTCCTGATATTCCTCCACTTTCTTTTCATTAACAATATAAAGCTCAGACAATGCAGAATATCTGGGATTTAAGGCCATGAACGCTCTGAGGTCATCCTTCTGGATCTAGCGTCGCGACGTACTGCCTGCCGTGCGCCCACCGCCATTGGGGGCGGTTTGAGGAGAAAAAAGAAGTACCTGCATGATTTCAAATGGTCAAATTTTCGAGCTTTCATCGGTATTGAACGCAAAGTAACTACAGCGCCTAACTCCGACAGGTTTGATTTATCAATTTGCGGTTTGAGTATGTTGCGGCACAGGTTTAAATTATAGCTAAAAAAAGAAAGACTATTGCAAAATTATATTGCCCCCCTTTAATTATAAACTATTTGAAGATATAATAACAGTCGGAGGATTAAAATGAGATATTTAACAAAGATTACCTGTTTTCTGATGATGTTGGTTTCTGGAACTATTTTTGCCGATAATGCCCAATTTACCATCAAGGTACTAGACGAAGCCGGCAATGCTGTTTCTGATGCCAAAGTGTTAATCAATGTTCCTAATATGACAGGATGGGGATGGGAGGGAAAAGGAAAAGATTACATACATTCAACAGATAACAATGGGATTTGTGCTGTTCAAATAGAATATAAAGGCTATGCCGGATTCATTGTTTCCAAGGACAGCTATTACAAGACGATTGGAAATATCCTTCTGAAGAAATCGTCCGGTCTGATTCAAGGATGGGAATCATTAACGATCGAAGTGGTGTTGAAGAAAATCGGGAATATGGTTCCGATGTATGCCAAACGCGAACATGGAAAGTTGCCGCCGACAGGCGCAGAGTATGGTTACGATCTTACGAAGGGGGATTGGGTGGCTCCTTACGGAAAGGGAGAAACTGCGGATTTTATTTTTAAATTTGAGGGGTCACGAAGGGAAGAGCCAGGTACGACCAGGTTCCCGGAAGTTTATTTTGACTATACGCTTACGCTTGCCTTCTCCAATCCGGACGATGGCATTCAGTCCGTTCTTGCCCCGCCTCCTGCCGGAGGTCAATCGATTGGTAATGTACAAAATAATAGTGAACTGCGGTTGGCCCATGAGGCTCCGGACGTTGGATATGAAAAATTTTTAAAGTTGCGAACTCTCAGAGAGAAGGGAAAATCATCTTATGACAATACCCGTTTAGATCAAAATTATTATTTCCGCGTAAGAACCAAGCGCGATGATAAAGGTAATATAATTAGCGCGTTATATGGTAAAATCAGCGGTAATTTTGAGTTCGGGATGGGTTATGTTGATTTCGTTTACTACCTTAATCCCGATCCATCCTCGCGGAGTTTGGAGTGGGATGGCAAAAACAACCTGTTAAACCTTAAAAAGCATTCCATAAACAGGCCACCAAGAAATTAATATTGGACGAGGCAAATGTTTCATGGGGTGAATATCCCAAGGGGTTCTGGGCGTCGGAATGGTATAAGAATTTCGAGAATACGACCGATAAGCGCAAGGAGCTGACATGGCGTAACCGTTTTGGGGATGTGGGAGGCAGTACCGGCCCGGCAGTGTATAACTTCTATTCCAGTACGGAGGAAGTGTTGCGGGCTTATACTGGCGAAAATCAATGGACCGGCTGGGATTTTGGTTTGTACTCATGGGCCAAACAGGAAAAGTTCAAGGGGAAAGACTACTCCTTGTCAGGAGCCGCCGGAGGCTCCAGCCCCTATTGTGGATGGGGCGTGAATATACCGGAACAGAGAAGCGGGGAGTGGCCGTATACGCAGGAAATTCCTTTTTACGTGACCATAAAATTTTCCACAGTACCGGCTACAATTCCGTTCACGGAAGATATGTTATTATGGTATCTGAAGCTGATGACTCCGGCGGAATTGGGGGAACCTAGTAATTACAACCTGGTGGCCAATCCGTTTTTCTGTAAAAAACCGGCGGCGTTGTTTGAAGCCGGCGGTAGCGCGTATGTCGACTCACTGGCTTCGTCGCAAACGGAACTGGCATCCGACTGGAGCGCGGTCAACGTGAAAGTCAAAGATTGGCTCCTCGCCAAGGCCTTCCCCGCGTTGACCTTGCCCATGGGGGCTAATCCGTGCGGAAAATTCGGATTGCTGAATAACAACATCGACATGTCAACGCAGCTGAAACCGGACAATGAAAATTGGCCGGATAATAGAATTGAAAACGGGGTTGAATTCTGGTATCATAGCGATTACAAAGATTTGGCCTACCCGTATGTGTATAAGTTTTATGGGAAAATCGTCGAATTGATTAATGAATAGAATGAGGAATCTTGATATGAAAATGACAAAAGTAATAATGGCATTGTTGTTTATGTGTTTTGGGGTAATGGCGTGGGCGTCGGTTTCAGTTCATGGCAAGGTTACCGTCACCGTGGTTGACGAAGTCGGACAGCCCATAAGCGGTGCTGATGTTGAAATTGGATTCAAATACATGA
>QKAL01000304.1 GCA_003246475.1 Lentisphaerota bacterium | reverse complement strand
TCGCGGCAGCCCGGTAGCCCATCTTCTCGGCCAGGCGGGAGACATTGTCCCGGCCGGCCTCGTCGCCGACGCTGATTTCGAGAACGATTCCCGGGTTGGCCAGCATCTGCTTGCGGGTTTCGATGACGGGGTAAGGGCATTTCTGTTTGCTGTAGTCGAGTTTTATCATGGGGAGAGGTCCTATTGCTATGCTCTTTTTACTGCGAAATGGTGGAATATTAGGGACAACTGTAATTCATTGTATCGGATAATTCAATGGCTCTGATCGCTTTCTTGGAATGATGATCGAAGATAAAAAAAGCCCGGCTCCAGGAGCCGGGCGAAATAAGAATAGCATGGGAGGGAAGGTTGGGAATCAGAATTTCCAACCGAGGCCGACATAACCGTAATAAGAGGTGCCGTCTTCGTCGCCGTAGACATAAAGCTCATCACCTTTGAAGATGTCGTAGGTGAAGGACGCATTGGTATTTGTACACGTGGCAGGGTAAAGCTGTTTTTCGTACCAGAAGAGCCCTCCTTTCCGGTTAGAATATTTATTCTGCGAGGCCTAAGATATGTTATGGTTTATTGCATCCCGATACTAACTCAGCCCAGAAAACTTATTGAAGCTAATCATTTTTATGGCTACATTAGAAAAACTGATAGCTACCACTTTTGATATCTGGAATACCGAATGGATACTCGTTATCTCAAAACCCTGATCGCCATTGTCGAAACCGGCAGTTTTTCGCAGGCGGCCAAAAACCTGCACCTGACCCAGTCTGCCGTTTCCCAGCGCATCAAGTTCTTGGAGGATGCCTTTGGCTATGAGCTGTTTGATCGTTCCGGTGCGGCCTTGACGTTGACTGCTCCAGGCGAAATCGTGCTGGGCGATGCCCGAAAGATGCTCGACATCGAGGCGGCAATGCTGGGCAAGCTCAAAAGGATCAAGGAGAGACAGAAGGTTTCACTCTGTTGCACGCCGACCTTCGGTACGGTCTACCTGCCGGGGGTGCTGAATCGCTTCATGCTGACCAGTGGCGCGCCGGCCGATCTGAAATTCCTGCTGCACAGCCCGGAGCAGGCCCTTGACGGGATTATGCGCAAGGAGTTCGATATCGCCATTGTCGAACATTGCAGTGATGCCGATCTGAGTTTTTTTCAGACTTACCCATTGCCTGATGACGAGTTGCTGTTCGTCAGCTCTCCCAAGCTGCAACTCCCCGCGCCGTATGTTGACCTGGAACAATTATTTGATTTCTGCCTGTTCGCTCGAAAGGAGAGCTGCAGCTCCAGACAGCTGATTTCAGCCGGTCTGGAGGCTTGCGGCAGATCCCTGGAAAACTTTTCCGGGGTCGTGACCTCCGACGACCTGCGGCTGACCTGCCATACGGTTCTGTCGGGTGGCGGGATTTCGTTTTTGTCAAAAAGCCTGGTCTGTGAATACCTGGAGACCGGGCAGATGGTGGGGCATTACGTGAAAGGCTTTCCGCATTCCCGGAGTCGTTCCATCGTAATGCAGAAAGGCCGCGAAACCGAGCCCCTGCTGGTCAGCTTTGTCCGTTGCATCTTCAACGTCATGGATGTTCCTTCCCCCTTCTAAAAACCGGTTCCGATTCATTTTTAAGATCTCATGCAAGCCAGCCCGCAGGTTCCTACGGGTTGTTTGTTTTCTAGTCCCGAGATGCGTCCCTTCCCTCCCATGGTTGTTAAGATCAATCCCCTGCGGGGTATTTCGTCCTGATAAATGGCGAATTTGCGCCTGCCGTCAATTTTTTAGAAATGGGGTTGACAGAAGCATATGAGTTGTTTAGTTTGGTAGGACCATTGAGGCAAAAAAATAATTATTTGCCTCTTTTTTTTGTAAAAATTCTTAAAATGGTACTACCAAAAGAGGTTGAAATGTCAGATTCGAGTCTGTTCAGTCCGGTTCAGGTTGGCAGGGCAGGGGAGGACGTCGCTTTGCAGATTGAAGCCGCTATCCTGAGCGAACGTATTCTCCCCGGGGAAGGCTTGCCCAGCGAAAGAGATCTCCAGGCCCAATTCAAGACCGGACGCGGGGTCATCCGTGAAGCCATACGGACCCTGAAGCAGAAAGGCCTGATCGAAATTCGCAAGGGAGCGAAGGGTGGCGCTTATGTCAAAAAGGTTGAGGTTGCGAATGTCAGCGAATCCCTGGCTCTGTTTCTGAAGCAGAATCATATTGATACCGCCCATCTGGCGGAGTTCCGGGAGAGTATTGACCGAACGATCACCATGCTTGCGGTTTCTCGCGCCGATGACGGGCAGAAACAGGCCCTGGTCATGGCCACCGAACAATTGAAAAATTTTCTCGATGACTCCGAGACCGACATGGAAAAGCTCGCCGAACTCGATCGCGAACTGAACATCATGCTGGCCCAGATGACGGGGAATCCGGTTTTCGAGTGGATTATGCGGGCCTTGCAGTTGGGGTTCAGTTCCCACGATTTCGCTCTTTATGAAGATGTCGAGTTTCGTCGCCGCACGATTCTCAACTGGTGCCAGACCGCACGTTTTATTGCTGATAATGAATTGTTGCAGGCTCTTTCTTCCATCGGTGCGCACTATGTGCTGTTGCGCCAATGTGTCGATCGTTGCCGGGGCACCAGCACGCAGGGTATTCAAGCTGTCTAATGCAAACAGGGAAAAGGTAAGAAGATGCAAGAGAAAAAATACGATTACATTATTGTCGGCGGCGGTTCTGCCGGGAGTGTCCTGGCCAACCGCTTAAGTGCCAATCCGGAGCATCGGGTATTGTTGCTGGAAGCGGGGAAACCTGATTATCGCTGGGATTTCCGCATTCATATGCCGGCGGCCTTGACTTACCTGCTGACCAAACCGACCTATAACTGGCTGTACGAGTCCGCTCCTGAACCGCATATGCATAACCGGCGCATCGCGCAGCCCCGTGGCAAGGTCCTGGGTGGGTCAAGCTCCATCAACGGGATGATCTATATCCGTGGTAATGCCATGGATTACGAAAAATGGGCGACCAATGCAGGACTGGAATCATGGGATTATGCTCATTGCCTTCCTTACTTCAGAAAGTTCGAAACCAGACTGATGGGCGCCGATGCTTATCATGGTTCCAATGGCCCGCTCAATATTTCAACGTCCAAGTGTGACAACCCGCTATTCGATGCGTTTTTCCAGGCGTCCCAGCAGGCCGGATACCCGCTGACCGACGATGTCAACGGTTACCAGCAGGAAGGGATGGGGAAATTCGACCAGAACATCTACCGTGGCCGGCGGCATAACGCGGCCAGGGCTTATGTCCACCCGGTCAAGAATCGCTCAAACCTGACCGTCAAATGCCGCGCTCTGGCAACCCGGGTTCTCTTTGACGGAAAAACCGCTGTTGGCGTCGAATACCGGAAGGGCAACAATCTTAAGCGCGCTTACGGCGGCGAAATTATCAGTTGCGGCGGAGCGATCAATTCACCGCAGCTTCTCCAGCTTTCCGGGATCGGCAACGGCGCCGAGCTGAGCCAGCTGGGAATAGACGTTGTCAATGATCTGCCCGGGGTTGGTGAAAACCTGCAGGATCACCTTGAGCTCTATGTGCAGTATGCCTGCAAAAAGCCGGTCAGTATGTATCCTGCATTAAAATGGTACAATCAGCCCAAAATCGGTTTCGACTGGCTGTTCCGCCGGACCGGTGCCGCCGCCACCAACCACTTTGAAGCCGGCGGTTTCATTCGTGGCAACGATAAGGTGAAATATCCGAACCTGCAGTTCCACTTTTTACCCATCGCCATCCGCTACGATGGTTCGGCTCCGGCTCAGGGGCATGGCTTCCAGCTTCATGTCGGACCGATGAACAGCGATGTCCGCGGGCATGTCAAAATCCGTGCGAATCAGCCCTTGCAGCATCCGGAGATATACTTCAACTACCTGTCGACGGAGCAGGAGCGGCGCGAGTGGGTTGAGGCGATCCGATGTTCGCGCAATATCATTAATCAGCCGGCCTTTGACGAACTGCGCGGTGAAGAGCTGGCCCCGGGCAGAAGTGCCCAAAGTGACGAGGAGATTCTCGATTTTGTCGCCCGTGAAGGAGAAAGCGCTTATCACCCCTCGTGTACCTGCAAGATGGGTTACGATGACATGGCCGTCGTCGATTCCGAATTGAAGGTTCATGGCGTCAATAACTTAAGAGTGGTCGACGCTTCGGTCTTCCCGTCCATCACCAATGGCAACATCTACGCTCCGGTCATGATGGTCGCGGAGAAGGCGGCCGACCTGATTCTCGGCAACACTCCGGAAGCTCCATCGTCCGCTCCGTTTTATCGCCACCGGCCCGAAGGAGATAAGTGATGTTGCCTGAATCGCGCATGTTTATCGACGGGCAATGGTGCGATGCTCGCTCAGGGGACGTGCGGGACATCATAAATCCGTTCAATCAAGAGGTTCTCGCTACTGTCGCTGAAGGGGATCGTGATGATTCAAAGGCTGCGATTGCCGCAGCCAGGCAGGCGTTTGATGATGGTCGCTGGTCCGGTTTGCCGGCGACCGAACGGGCTGGGTTCCTTTTTAAATTGGCTGATCTGATCGAGCGAGACAGGCAACCCCTGGCTGAACTGGAAAGTCTGGATACGGGAAAGACGGTGACTGAGAGCCTGTGGGATATGACTGATATTTCAGGTATTTTCCGTTACTATGCTGGAC
>QKAL01000121.1 GCA_003246475.1 Lentisphaerota bacterium | reverse complement strand
GAATATGTTCCTGTAATGCGCTTAACCTTGCATTGAACGTGCCATCTATGATACCATTGCCGCCGATCAACTTCGCTTCGCCAACCCGCAACCCCGGATCCGCAATCACGCTGACCCCGCTTCTGACCCCGACTTCACCGTTTTTAATCAGCTTGGCGACCTCCGGATTTACATACAACTGTACCTGGGAAGTGCTCACCGTCTGATCCAGAAGATCGTTCAACACCGTCTGATATGTAGTTTTTTTCTCCACTTCACAGCCGATGATCTGTTCCGCCAATTTAAATGCCAGATCAATAACTTCACCCTTGATCTGCTTTTCTAGTTCCGAAAAATAACTGTTAAGCGACTCAGGCAATTCCTTCTTCCAGGCTTCAAGATTCAGCAACAGCTTATCGATTTCCTTGTTCTTCTCAGTTTCACAGGCCGCCCATCCCTGCTGAAAGGACTGTTCCTGCAAAGCCTTGACATTCAGTTCCTCGGTCTTCGCCGCCTGCGCCGCTAATGCCCGGTCATTAATAAAAACGCTTTCACCGTGTTCGGTTACAAATGAAATCCGATCGGAAAAACGGAATTTCTGACTGTTAGACATAGACATCCTCTTCTTCCGCCACCGTCAACTGAATTTCGCCGGTAGCTTCCAGGTTGCGGACGATTGCGACGATTGCCTTGCGTTCCGCCTCCACTTCGCTCTTCTTCAGTTTCCCGGTCAGCTCCATCTCTTCTTCCATGTTTTCCTTCGCCCGCTTCGACAGATTTCTCATGATCTTGTCGACCACGTCCGTATCCGCGCCGCGCAGGGCGATCACCAGCTGTGAAGAAGAAACTTCACGCAGAATCTTCTGTATGTCGGTATCATTGAGTTTGATCAGGTCTTCAAAAGTAAACATCAGGTCGCGGATCTGATTGGCCAGTTCCACAGAATCTTCCTGCAACGAAGCCATCAACTCCTCTTCAAGACTCTTATCTACCCCTTGAAACAGTTCCGCCACGAATTCCGGACCACCCAGATTGCTGCGCGCCTCTTCCTCATTCGTGTTAATCGACGAGGTGACCTTTTCCACCAGCATCCGTTCGATACGTTCCACAATATCCATATCCGCCTCACGGTCCTTGGCTAACCGGATCACGATCTCGTCGCGAACACCTTCTTCCAGGAACGAAAGGACTTCGCCACTCTTTTTGGGCGGGAAAAAACTCAACACAATCGCCACTGTCGCCGGCTGTTCATGAGACAGGATGGTAGCTAAATCCTGGGCACTGACACCGGTAATCGTAGAAAACGGCTTGGGACGTTTAGGTTTGGCGCGCTCCAGCATTTTTGCGGCCTCTTCTTCGCCGACCACCCCGGACAGGATCGCTTTCGCCACATCATCACCACCGGCGGAGTGCGTCACACCTTTGGATATGCGCTCGGATATTTCCGAAAAAACCGCTTCCTGAATCTCAGTGTCGATCAGGCCGAGGCTCCGAATCTCGGCAGTCAGAGATTCCATCGTGCTGACCCGGAAATGCTTCATTATATCGATTGCTTTGTCCGTCGGAATCGAGGCGAAAAAGATCGCCAGCTTTTTCGCCGTACGCATTTTTTGAGTTTTGGTTTTATCTGACATTGCTCACCACCCTCTCTTCTTACTCGTTAGATCAGCCCTGGGCCAACCAGCTTTCCATAAACTCGGCGATAGACTGCGGCGTGGCCTTGACCCGGTTCTGCAGTGACTCGCTCGCGCTTTCCAACGCTTTGGTCTGTGCCGTCGCGTTCAACATCTGAGGATTGGATTCATCGCCGATCGCATCGCCATAAAGGTCTTCGTTGAATCCTGATCCGACTTCCACGCCTTCCACATTGGCGGTGCGGGTAAAATATTTCCGGAATATCGTGTACAGCAGCATCAGGATGAATATACCCGCCACCGGACGGATCAGCCCGGAACCGGTAAGCTTATCAACCTGCTGCAGGACCTGATCGGTAACCGGAACCTTCTCAATCATTACCGGCTGTACCTTGGCAAACGGCATCTGGGTCACTGTAATCGGCTTCGAGGTACGGTCCGTCTTATAGTTGTCCAGACCGACTGCCGCGGCAACCAGCTTTTCAAAGGAAGCCATTTCCTGATCGCTCCAGGCCTTGCCTTCTTCCTTCTGGCTGACGGTCACCGCCACGGTAAGACGCTTGATCCGGCCACCGTCGATCGTCACCTTTTCCATGCTTTTGGGAACCATGAACTGACGTTCTACCGTCTTACGCTGCTCGCTCATCGTTTTCTGGGGCGCGGCGGCAGCTTCCGGATTATTGACATCAAGTTCCATCTCGGTATTGTTCCTCGCCGCGGCGGAACCGGCGGCCTGGCTCTTCTGCGCCCCGGCCTTCTGGGAATCGTCGGTTATCATCTTTTCGGATATCACCGCCGCCTGATCGGCATTGACCGTTTCGGTAACCCGGTCGACTTTCTCAAAGTCAAAATCACACGATACCATCGCCACCACATTTTCCGTCCCGACAATCGGACGCAGGATCGCTTCCGCCTTTTCCTTAAGATCATTTTCCATCCGTTGGATCAATTCGAGACGGGAACCGGGATCGGAACCGCCGGCCACATCATCCTGCTGCTGACGTCGCAAAAGACGACCGCGATTGTCAGTTATGGTGACATCCGCCGGGGTCATGCCCGGTACGGCACTGGCAACCAGATAGCGAATGCTGTTGACTTGTTCTCCGGAAATATTCGAACTGCGGTCCATTACCAGCATTATTGAGGCAGTCGGACGGTTGTTGCCTTTCTTGAATACGGCACGGCTCGGCATCGTCACCATCACCTTCGCATCCACAATCCCGGGAATCTCGGAAATCATCCGCTGCAGCTCACCTTGGATCGCCCGCTGATAAGCAATCTGCTGCTGACGGTCAGTCAGCCCCAGCTGCATATTGT
Source organism: Lentisphaerota bacterium (assembly GCA_003246475.1). Classification (GTDB taxonomy): domain Bacteria; phylum Verrucomicrobiota; class Lentisphaeria; order Victivallales; family SZUA-371; genus SZUA-371. Next base: position 14,238 of record QKAL01000121.1, on the reverse strand, counting down.
CAAAAAGCTCGAAGCCGTTTCCTTTCTGATCAATAGCAACACCTTCAGAGGCGACTTTCATCCTCAGGGAGTAGACATCCTTGCTCGGTACCATAATGGTCTTTCCGCCATTGGTTATCTTCATCGGAACATTGCTGTCACGGACAATATCACAGACTTTCGCCGCTGACTTTGAATCCAGATCCGAATACAAAATCCGCCAGTCCGGCCTTGAACCAAGATAGAGGATACCGCCAATTACACCGGCACTGACCAGAATGATCAGAATGATACTGACCTTTTGCGCAATACCGATATTCTTCCAGATCTCTGTCAGGGCATTCAGAAGATTACCGAAAACACCGTTCATAGCCACTCACCTTCTTTTATATTAATGTTTGTCGTTAATTAAAACTTTTTCTTTTCACAAAAACATGATATCGCAAATATCAGACCAGCTTTACCGGTACTACTCACAAAACACTCCGCGGTCACGTTAAACCCAATCTCATGAAGCTTTTATGCCAAAAGCAAGTATACAAAAAAAATCCGTCCAAGCTGCTTTACCGGACGGATAAAAATAAAAAAGCCCGCCGTAGCGGGCTGAATACATGTTGTTTTTGACTACATCTCTTACACGTTGACAGGCTTTCCACTCTTCTTGTGCCAGTAGTAGACCACCGGACTGGCAATGAAAATTGAGGAATAGCTTCCAACGATAATCCCGATGAACATAATCAGGACAAAGTCACGAATCACCGTTCCACCCATAAACAGCATGACCACAACCACGATCATCGTCGTCAGCGAAGTCAACACCGTCCGGCTCAAAGTTACATTTACGCTGTTGTCAATATTTTCGTCAAGCGGCGTGTTCGGGTTCAGCCGGATCGTTTCACGAATACGGTCAAATACCACCACCGTATCGTTAACGGAGTAACCGATCAACGTCAATATCGCGGCAATAACCGCCAGGGTGATTTCATATCCGCCCATGGTCATACCCAGGAACAGATAAATACCCGTGGCGATCAACGCGTCGTGCACCAACGCGATAACCGCTGCAAAAGCAAAAATCATTTCATAGCGGATCGTGATGTAGATGACCATGCTCAATCCAGCCAGAAGCATAGCCCAGATCGCGCGCTTGGTAAACTCCTGACCGATCAAACCGCCGATCGAGGTCTCCGCGCCGCCTTTGAAGTTGGCTTCAGGATATTTCTGTTTCAGAATATCCTCAATCCGGCCTTTGGGACTCTGCGCAGTAGCGCCTTCGCCACCCTTACCCATATCTTTTTCCCGGATCAGGATCTCCAATGTCTTGCTTTTCTGCGCCAAAGCCGATGTCTTATAGGTAACCTTGGGATGGTAACCGGCATTTTCCAGCACTTTGGCAACATCTTCCTTGGGCACATACTTATCGTATTCGAAGGAGATCTGCGTACCGCCAGTAAAATCTACGCCAAGCATGTCACCGCCGCGAATCCCCATGATCGCCAGAGCAAAGACCATCATGCAAACAGAACCGATAATGCACGGCTTAGCCATCTTCATGAACTGGAACTTGGTGTCCGAGAAGAACTGCATCATATGCATGGTCTTAAAGTTGAACCAATGTTCCATAAGGTCGAAAATCAGACGGGTTATGAATAACGCCGAAAACATACTGGTGACAATACCGATACTCAGAGTAACGGCAAATCCCTTGATCGGGCCGGAACCCACCATCATCAGAATAATGGCGGTAAACAAAGTCGTGAGATTGGAGTCAAGGATAGTGGAGAAAGCCCGCTCATATCCCAGCGTAATCGCATTGGACAGGCCTTTGCCGGACTTCAGTTCTTCACGAATGCGTTCGTAAATCAGCACGTTGGCATCCACCGCCATACCGATGGTAAGGATGATACCGGCGATACCCGGCAGAGTCAACGTACACTGGAAGGCTCCCATAGCCCCTAACAGCAACAGGATATTGATCAGCAGCGCAATATCCGCAACCATACCGGCACGGCGATAATAGATACCCATGAACAGGATAACCATAACCGTGGCGATAATGCCCGCATATATGCCGTTCTGAATATTTTCGGAACCCAAAGTCGGGTCGGTGTCAAACACCGCCTCTACCTCGATTTTTACCGGAAGGCTGCCGCTGACCAACGCATGGGAAATGTTTTCTGCTTCTTCACGCGAGAAGCTGCCCGAAATCTCGGCGGTGCCGCCGTCAATCGCGGTCCGGATCACCGGAGCGCAATACAAGGTGTCGTCAAGCACGATCGCCAACAAACGATTGATATTTCGACCGGTCACATTGCCAAATTGACGGGCTCCGGCCTGATTGAATTTGAGGATGATCCGCCGCTGGCCGTACTGATCCTGCGTCGGAAAAGCGTCCGAAACGTTTTCACCGGTCATCTCAACGCGCTCGGCGACGACATAAACCCGCCGAATCGGCTTGTTGTTCTTATCCATATCAGTAGATTCCATGACCTTGTAATTGGCCGGAACCCGGAAAGATTTCGGATCGCTGAGATACTGCGCCACCAAAGCGTCATTGTCCGGATGAACCAGACGGAACTGCATCTTGGCCGACATTTTAATCAGCTTATAAAGCTTGAGCTTCTCATCCTTTGCAACAATCGGAGCTTTAAGGGAAATGTAATCACTACCCGCCGGAGCGATTTCCATTTCAAAAATATTCTGATTTTCCAAGCGGTTACGCAAGATCTCAATGGCAATATCGCGCTGTTTGCCGATAGTACCGGCAATCTGCGAAACTTCCTCCTTCTCGCCGTCCTTGACATCCTTTTTGTACGGAATCAGTTTCAGGATGAACTCAACCCCGCCGTTAAGGTCAAGACCGAGACGAATGGAGCTGGCCGCCTTCTTACGGACCAGACTGATCACATCCCGGTTATCGTTGACGCCTTTGATCTTGACGTAATCGCAAAGATTTACGCCAAGATCTGTCACTGCCTGCTCCGCGGCAATGGAAGCAAACAGATTCTTGTCTTGCTGCTGCTTCTCTTTCGCTAGTTTAATAATTTCCTCGGTCTTGCCATCGCCCTTGCCGATGACTTCCTTGAATGTCTCATAAAAATCCCGCTGCTGCAACGGATAAATGGAGATCGTGAAGATAGCGATTATTGCAAGCGCCAGGATAGATCTCAGCAATACCGGCTTTTTGTTCATGTCAATGCTTCCCTTCCGTACCTGTTGATAAATTACTTGGCATCCTGTTCGGAGGCGGCATTGCCGCTGACACCGGATTTGGCAACTTCAATCTCAAGCTTTTCGGCAATCTCGACCATGAATGACTTTTCCTTGACTTTGGTGATCTTCCCATAGATGCCGCCAGCGGTCAGAACCCGGTCGCCGGACTTGAGCTGATCAAGCATCTTCTGGCGCTGCTGCGCCTGCTTGCGCTGATTGCGGAACATGAAGAATATCATCAACCCGAATATCGCCACCCAGCCGATCAACACAAACCCGCTCATGCCACCGGGACTGTTACCACCTGCGGGAGTTGCCGGAGCTGCTGCCTGAGCCAGAATTAAAAAGCTGTTAACCATGATTCACACCTCTTTCTTTATATTATTTGTTTGACGTTTCAGAAAAATTTTCATAAACCTAAGAAATTACACTATATTTCCGTAATGACAAGCCGCCGGAACGATTTTCTCCAAGTTTTAATCAAAAAAACGGCCTTGCCACGATATGCGGCGGCAACACTGAATTTCCATGGCCGAAAAAAATATGGAAGGCTAGTTGTAATGAACGGCAAGCCACACGGTTTTCGGTGCCGTCCAATCCACCCGATGCCGTTGATGGCGTGGAATATCCACCCAGTCCCCCGGATGCATGGAAACAATTTGATCGTCATCAAAACGCAATACCGCCGACCCGGAAAGCAAAACCACCCACTCATTCCATTCCTGATCGTACCAGAAATCCGGAGGAGAAACGTGGCCGTCGGAAATTATACGCTCAATACGCATGCCGTTACCGCTGGAAAGCGTTTCAAAAATCTCTTCGGGCATATCAACCGGTATATTTTTAAACAGCGATCCTGACATATTCATTCTCTCCCCTCCTGTTGAGCTGCTGAATGATGATGGTATAATATTTGCAGTTTGTCATTTATTCAAGCTTGCCGAAGTAGGCAAAGAGGGCTAAATTGATGAATAATTCAGATATTATTCAAGGTTGTATTAAAGAATGAAAACTGCAGAACCGCACAATGACGGCACCCAGGTGCTTTATCAAGGCAAGTGGCTATCCCTCAATAGCATTGCCTTCACCAACAAACACGGCAAAGTCAGAACCTGGGAATGCGCCATGCGCAATAAAAGTCAGGGTGCGGCCATGATGGTCGCCACCTTGGAACCGTCTAAACGCCTTATCCTTGTCCGCCAGTTCCGCCCACCGCTCAACGGTAAAGTCATCGAGTTCCCCGCCGGCCTGATCGACGAAGGCGAAAACGCCGCCCAGACCGCGGTTCGCGAGCTCTACGAGGAAACCGGCTACCACGGCAAAGTTGTCGCCATCACCCCGCCCACCTGCAATTCCCCCGGTCTTACCGGAGAAAAAATAACCACCGTGGTCATGGAGATCGACGAAACGGCGCACCCGATCAACCCTCCCGTACCCGCCATGGAAGAGGATGAAGACATCGAAACCTTTAAAGTACCCGTCACGCAACTCCAGAACTTTCTCCATGATGCGGTTCGGCGCGGCGATGTAATCGACTCGAAACTGATGGCTTTCAACCTGGCATTGAGATACCGATGCTGAAGGGACAAGTCATATGCCGTCTGCCGGGGACAGACGTTCTCTGGGGCCGGTTCGAACAACCGGATGAGATCATCTGTGCCCTAAACATCACAGAGGTCAATACGGCGCTGAAGCGGATCGAAGCCGCCGTCAGCACCGGCAAATATGCCGCCGGGTTCATATCATATGAAGCGGCTCCGGCATTCGATCCGGCATATAAAGTACACCCGGCACTGGATTTTCCTTTGCTCTGGTTCGGCATCTACTCCGCTCCGGCGGAAATAATAACCTCATTCTCCGTTGCTTCACCCGCAAATATTTCACCCGAAGTACAACCTTCAATAGATTTCAACGCCTATTGCGAATCCATCCGAACCATCAAGACACATATCGAAGCCGGCGATATCTATCAGGCAAATTATACTATACGCACCATTCTTGAGATTCCAGAAATTCCGCCGGAACAACTATTTTTTCACCTCTGCCACCACCACCCGGCACCATATGCGGCCTACATCGATTCGGGAGATTTTCAACTCATTTCCATCTCACCGGAACTATTTCTGGACAGACACGGCCAACTGTTGCGTTCTATTCCGATGAAAGGAACCGCACCTCGCCGGTTGACCGCCCAGGACGACCGGTTAGCCGCCGAGGATTTGCGCGACGACCCGAAAAACCGCGCCGAAAACCTGATGATCGTCGATATGGTCCGCAATGACCTCGGCCGTATCTGCGTACCCGGCACTATTGCCGTCGATCCGCTTTTTGAAATCTCCACCTATCGCACGGTACACCAGATGACCAGCACGGTACATGGAACACTGCCCGATCATGCGCCATTCGGAGCAATCCTGAATGCCACCTTCCCTGCCGCATCGATAACCGGAGCACCTAAGATCCGCGCCATGGAAATCATCAACCAGACCGAAAACAGTTCCCGCCGCGCCTACACCGGAAGCATCGGCTGTATCGCTCCCGGCGGCGATTTTTGCCTCAACGTCGCCATCCGGACCATCATCCGCCAGAACGAAGTTCTCGAATTGAGCGTCGGTGGCGGCATCGTCGCCGACTCCCAGCCGGAGTCCGAATGGCTTGAAGCTCTCTGCAAGAGCAGGTTCGCCGCAGCAGCCTGTCCGGATTTCCACGTTCTCGAAACGCTACTATACTCACGCGATACCGGGTTTCATCTGCTGGACGGACATTTGCGCCGCGCCGAAGAATCCCAGCGCTATTTCGGACGCGACTTCGATCCGGAACACATCCGGAGGCATCTTCACGGCCTCGCCATCGACCACGATCACGCCCGCATACGGCTGACCATCGACGAAAACGGCCATCCGTCATCCACCGTCATGCCTTTAGAGAATCAAGGCTGGGACAAAAAATGCCTCCGTGTTGCCATTGCACCGGAACACGTTAACAGCAAAAACGTCTTTCTCCACCACAAAACCACCTGCCGCGCGCATTATAACGAATACTATCGCCAGGCATTGGAACAGGGATGGGATGAAATGATCTTCCATAACGAACGCGGCGAGCTGACCGAAGGCTGCATCAGTAATATTTTTCTGCTGCTGGAAGACGGCTGGGCGACCCCTGCCCTGTCCTGCGGCGTACTGCCCGGACTCTGGCGCGAAAAAACCATCGCCGAACTAGGAGCAAAAGAGCAGATACTAACCCTTAACGACCTCGCCGGCGCCCAAACTATTCTCCTCGGGAACTCGGTTCGCGGCGGCGCCGAAGCACAGATATTCCAATAGACAGCACCCGCTACTCAAGCGCTTCCGGATACTTGACCCGGGTATTGAAAATGGTCTCGAACTTTTCGCCGTCAAAATAGTTTTCCTGAATGCTGACTTTGCCGCCGCCCTCCGGCAGATCGATAGCAAAAGTCGGCATGGCAAGCGACGACAAGCGGGGGCGGCAATAGCGCAGAATCTCGCGCCCCCGGGCTATTCCGGTGGCAAAGTGCCGCACCCCTTTGACAGGGTCCACATGAAACAGATAGTGCGGCTTTACCCGGATGCGGATCAGGCGACGAAACAACTCCTCCAGCACTTCCGGCTGGTCATTGACTCCGCGCAGTAAAACCGTCTGATTGACCACCGGAATGCCGGCACTGACCAACGACGTACAGGCGGCAATTGCCGCGTCGGAGAGCTCGCGGGGGTGGTTGAAATGCGTTGCAAACCACAGACCGCGGCAGGAGGAAAGAATTCCTACCAGTTCGGCATCAATCCGTTCCGGCCAGGTCACCGGCGCGCGGCTGCCCAAACGTACAATCTCCAGCGACGGCACCGAGGTCAAAGCTTCCAATATTTTTTTGATCCTGGCATTGCTCAACATCAGCGGTTCACCGCCGGAGATCAAAATCTCCTTCACTTCCGGATGCGCCCGGAAATAATCACAGACCGCGGCCAGCTCGTTATCGGCAATATCCTGTTCCGGCTCGCCGCTGCGCCACTGACGTTTGCGGAAACAGAAACGACAAAGCATCGGGCAACGGTTGGTGGACAACAGGACTGCCCGGTCGTAAAAACGGCGGATCAGCCGCGGCGCGACGGTCTGTTCTTGCTCGGACAGCGGGTCGAAAGATGCATCATAGTCAAGCAGCTCGTCCGGATGCGGCATACACTGCTTCCATATGGGATCGTTCCAGGGATCGTTACGGTCGATCTGAGAAAGATAATAGGTATTGGCCCGCACCGGATAGGCCTTTTCGACAGCGCGCAGATTCTCCGGGACGGATATGCCCAGATAATCGGCGATGGCGTCAAGTCCGTTTAAAATCTTCATTTCACGCAAAAATCCTGTACGGGTAAAAAGAGACTGCCCAACTCATCGTCGGGCAGCTCACATTAACAATATATGGCCAGGCAAAATTATTTGACGCTGAAAACCCAGCCTTTGCCGTTGACCCAACCACGCGAGAGGCATACCCCCAGATCGCGCTTATCGCTATTCATCGCCAGCTTGCTGATGATCCCCTCAACTTCGATCTCATCCTGCGAACGGCCGATCTTCGCTGAAAATTCGGCGGCGGTACCGCTGAATCCCTTCATTTCCGGCAGTTTGGCTTCGATTTCGTTCAACAGATCGATAACGCCCTTGCTGGCCAGCTTGTAAGCCTGAACACCCGGCTGATGGAACGCGTTGATATTTACGAATTCGGCATACACCGCAACCGCGCGTTCGTAGAGGGCGATTATCATCCCGAGGTTAAAGGTATTGACCTTGCTGATGGTCATGTTGATGACCTGGCGGCCTTTGCTCAGCAGAGCCTGGGCCAGACCGGTCTGAAAACCGTGGAGGTAATCACCCATGGCGATCTTGCCTTCGATCGGCAGCGCCATGGCATCTTCGAGCACTTCGATGAAGGTTACAAAGAAGTCGTTGCGCCCGTCGTTAAGCTGCTGGATAAAGGCGTGAGCATCGGTACCACCCTTATTGCCGAATACATTCAGGCCCTGATATGCGGGTTTGCCATCAAGGTCGAGTTCCTTGCCGATGCTTTCCATGACCAGCTGCTGGAAGTAACGAGAGAGCAATACCAGACGGTCCGCGTAGGGCACGATGACCATGTTGCGATCGCCTTTGCCGTTGCCGGCGATGTACCACATGGCGGCCATCATGTAAGCGGGGTTGTTGTTGTAATCCTGATTCCTGGTCCAGCTGTCCATGTGGCAGGCTCCAGCGAGGAAGCTCTTGAAATCGATTCCGGCCAGAGCGGCGGGAAGATGACCGACAATACTGGTTTCACTGGTACGGCCGCCGATGGACTCGGCCATCTCCATTACCTTGAGCCAGTTGTTACCGCGGGAGAATTTGTCGAGCTGGCTGTCTTTCATGGTGATCGCGGCGGAATGACGGGCAAAATCGAGCCCGGCCTTCTTGAAGGCGTTTTCCATGGCGATCATGTTGTTTTTGGTTTCCTGGGTGCCACCGGACTTGGAAATGCTGGCGACGAGGGTCTTATCGAGTTCGACCGCCTGGAGGACGTCGGCAACTCCGGCGGAGTCAGTGTTGTCGAGGAAATAGATCTTGAGATAGCCGTTGCGTTTGGCTTCAGACAGCTCATTCCAGTAAGGGCCGTTGATGGCGAACTGCATGAGCTGCGGACCAAGGGCAGAACCGCCGATACCGTTGATCACCGCGTATTCAAACTTTTTACCGGTGGAACCTTTGATCGCTCCGGAACGGATGTCTTCAACAAATTTTTCCACGTCCTGAAACAATTCCGACGTGGCATAGGAAATACGGTCGGTAAAATGGGTCACCTGGCGTTTTTCGTCGGGATTTTTTATGGCTCCCTCTTCAAGGCGTTTCATTTCAGTAACAGCGCGACCGAACTTGTCCTGCATTGCCACAAGGTTTTTATCGTCAAACTGCATCCCGGCGAAACTGACGCTGAAGCCGCTATTCGGGTCAACCATGGTGTATTTATGGTTGCGATCAATCCAACATGCCTTATCCATAATCTTTCTCCTATGAACTTAAACTTCCGAACCAGGTTTAAAAGCTGAAACAGAAATTTAATCTGCAGCAGAAAAATTTCCAACCGGATTATGTTTTTTTACCGATTATCGTGAATCGCAGCGTAAATCGAGTAATGAAGGTGCCAACGCCGGCAACATATATCTCTTCATAAAACTCCTTTTGAACTTTGGTCTTAACGGGAAAGCAGGTTATAATTGCATTGATAACATCATGATCTCCTGCTTTAATTGATTCCGGTCGACTAAATTACCCAAGAAAAAAAACCAGAGTACGCTGTTGCTTTTATAGAATTTTCGCAGCCGTTGCCGGATAAATACTACAAGTTTTATCCCAAGATGCCCAAGCGGACATCCCTACTGTCGACAACCTTTCTAGTCTCCTTCAATATCTGCTGACCAGATTTTTACCGGGGGGGGAGAATTATTTCCCTGAGGTTGCTTCGGCGTAATCATCCTCCAGGACCGGCTCCAGCCAGACCACTTTATTCCGGCTCATCTGGGCCGTGATGCCGATATGGACGAATTCGCTATTAGGGGAGGCTCCGTGCCAATGCTCGGCATTCGCCGGAATTTCAACCACATCTCCGGGATGGAGTTGACGGGCTGTCATGCCACGTTCCTGATAATATCCTGTTCCTAAAGTGCAGAGCAACTGCTGTCCAACGGTATGCTTATGCCATTTTGTTCTCGCCCCAGGAGAGAATGTTACGTTATAAACGGACAGATCGTTTTCCTTATTGATGATGAGCATTGCAACATGTACTTCACCGCCGGTGAAATATTCGGTGTTGCCATTGCCTTTCTGAAATACATCCGGCGAAGCGATAGGTTTTGCAATTTCCAGTATAAACTTCACCTGTTCGTCGGTGAGGCCGTTATTTTTTCCGATTCCGATATGCGCCTTCAATTGCGGTTCTGCTCCGGGAATAACCGCCAGCATGGCAATTGTGGCCAGCTCCCGCGTTTTCCAACTTACGTTGTCCCGCGCAAAAATATCACCGAACAGATGCGCCTTCAGGTATTCATCGATGGCCGGAGCGAAATCAAAAAGCGGGCCTTTGACCGGCGCGCCGCAGAGCTTTGTCTGATTTTCCGCCCCGAAGTCGATACTTTTTCCCATTGGAAGCGGCCCCGGCAGTTTTCCTTCTAAATCTTTGTTGCCTCGGTCGTGTACGAGCGTCATAAACGTTCCGAGCGCGTTCAAACTACGGGGAAACCCGCAGTAGGCGTAGGACTGGACGAGAATTTCTTTGATCTCATTCACGGTCAGTCCGGCGTCAAGTCCAGCAGTTAACGCGGTTTTCAGGCCAGAGAGATCGCCTTTGGCCGAATACGCTGCAATGGCCGCCAGTTTTTGCTCTTTATCGGTTAATGGATTAGTTTTCATAATTTCAGCCTCCACTGTTTGAATTGTGAAAAATAATAAGAGTATAATTTCGCAAATAGCATTTTTCATCGCAGCAGCATCCTATTGTTTTATAATGATTCTATCGTTGACGAATTTTTTCAGCTCCGAGTCTGCTTTTTTGATATTGCTTCCAGAAAAAGCTTGTGCTTTCAATATTTTTGCGTTGGAGCATGCCTTATTAAAATCATTTTCGCAATTTGCCATTCCGCCACCGCCATGAGTAACAAAAAGAATGACGGTCTTTCCACTGAAATCATAGTTTGACAGGAATGACAGGACCGGTGGAGCCATCGTATACCACCAGTTTGGGGTACCGACGAAAATCACCTCGTATTGATCCATGTTTTTTACGGTTGAAACCAGTTCCGGCTTGAATCCGCCATTACATTCTTTTTTTGCCTGAGCCACACAGTCGTCATACTTTGCCGGATAATCCTTGACCGGCTTGATTTCAAACAAAGTACCACCGGTGTTTTTCTGTATCTGCTCGGCGGCATAGCGGGTATTTCCGCTGTAAGAAAAATAGGCAATCAGCACTTTTTCCGGAGTTACGTTGACTTTTTCAATCTTTTCAGCTGCGGCAGTACACCCAAATGACGTAAACATTGCTCCAGCTGCGGCCAGAGACATTAGCTTGGGTTTCATTTATCAATCTCCTGTTTGGGGGTTCTGAGTCCAATTTTATATGGACTTGCCCATATCATAGGCTTCCTGAAAAACGGGAAGCTTTTTCACATCTCCCTTTATTGCTGCGTCTACGCCATAAAGGATGCCCTTTTCTCGAGCCCCCGAGAGGCAATCTTCGGTAAATCCGCGCAGACTTTCCAAGGTCCGGTGCATGGCTTTCCGATTCGGATCCCATGCGGTGACGATGAAATAGAAATCTTTGTCGGATATTGCGGTGTAGCACGGGCAGGTCCGGTCTATCAGCGTTTTCAGCTGGGCTGACATCGTATAGAAATATACCGGGGTTGCCAGCACAATCACTTCGGCCGAAACCATTTTTTCGAGGATTTCCGCGACGTCGTCCTTTTGAACGCATGGTTTGGTGGCATTGGCACAAGCTCCGCACCCGGTACAATAATTGATGTTTTTATCTGCGATAAAAATCTTTTCAGCCTGATGGCCGGAAGCCAGTGCTCCACTGGCAAACTGGTCGCACAGCAGATCAGAGTTTCCTCCTTTGCGGGGACTGGATGAAATAATCAATACATTTTTACTCATATTTAGGCTCCACTTTATTTCAACGATTCCGTAAAGAAGGTAATTAACTTGTCGAAGGGAATCAGGTTTACCCGGTCATAAAGATCCACATGCCCCGTTCCCGGTACGATATAAAGTTCTTTCGGTTGGGCCGCCAATTTGTAGGCATCTTCACTGAATTCTCTAGAGTGCGCGTTTTCTCCGGCGATGAACAACAACGGTCGCGGCGAAATGGTATCAATGTCGTTGAACGGATAGAAGTTCATAAATTTTACGTTGCTGGTCATGGTTGGATGTGTGGTCAACAGCGGCGACATCCCTTGAGGAGTGTATTCACCTCTTGGGGTGCGGTAGAAATCATAAAATTCTTTTGCGATGGGAGGCGATTTTTCATTTATTTCATGAGGACAGCCGCTGGTATATTTGATTTCGCCTCCGGTAAATTCAACATAACGTTGCTCGGCAGCGTCTTTGATGATTTTCTGTCTTTGTTCGAGACTTAACGAGTGCCGTAGACCATTGCGATTGGCGGCCCCCATGTCGTACATGCTGATGGTTGCGATTGCTTTCAGGCGGGAATCGATTTTTGCCGCACTGATGGCGAACCCGCCACTGCCACAGATGCCGATCACGCCAATTTTTTCTCTGTCTACAAACGGAAGGGTACCAAGATAGTCCGCCGCGGCACTGAACGCTTCGGCGTAGATATCTGGAGACACCACATTTCGTGGCTGCCCATCGCTTTCGCCCCAGAAGGACAGATCAATGGACAGGGTTACGAAGCCCCGTTCCGCCATTTTAGCGGCATAGAGGTTGGCACTCTGCTCTTTGGTGGCGCCAAACGGATGCCCGACGATTATTGCGGGATATTTTTTGCTCTTATCGAAATCTTTCAAAATGAATAAACTTCCGGCAACCTTCATTTTGTATTGGTTGTCAAAAGTCACATTCTGCTTTTTTATATCCTTGCTCTGGTAGAAATTGTCAGCTCCTGCTGGTTTTCCCATGGTCGGGTTACTGATGAGGAGTATTACTGTCCAGACGATGGCAATAAGACTTGATTGTTTGAGATAATTCATTTTCATTATTCCTATGCTCGATTATTACAGTGCTGCCTTGAGCACGCTGACAATATCTTCTTCACTCATTGGCGGACGGGCCGGCAGCTTGCCGTTTTCATCGTGAATGATGCGAATGGTTTCACTTGCGTATTTCGAAATACGAGTACCGTCGATATTCAGTTCGGAAAAACGCGTGGGACAACCGATATCCTTGAGAAATGCCTCAAATTTATCAATACCTTGAAGCGCACAATCAAGATCATCCGTACTTTTCCCTTCCAAACCGAAAATGCGTTCGGAAAACTGAACAAATTTCTGCGGTCTGTGCTTGGCGGCAAAACGCATCCATGACGGGTTGATGATTGCCAGCCCCGCTGCATGGGTAATGTCTTCAAAGCCGGAAACCGTATGTTCGATCATGTGAACCGGATACCCGCCGTTCGTTCCGGAATTTACCCAGCCGTTGAGGGCCAGAATGGATGCGTACTGAACCTGGCTTCTGGCTTCGATATCAGCACCATCGGCAATTGCCTTGAGCCCCCATTCCATTGCATTGAGGATAACGCCTTCGGCGAAACGATCCTGAATCGGGGTCCCGTCAACCCCATTGAAATATGCTTCCGTCACGTGGGTGATGATATCGCAGACACCGTAGGCAGTCTGGTTTTTCGGTACACTCACGGTGAGTTCCGGATCTACCAGCGCAACCTTTGGATACAGACATGGTGTTTGCATGAATGACTTCTCGCAGGTGTCTTCGTTGGATATTACCGCCCCGCAGTTCATCTCCGAACCTGTCGCCGCCAGAGTCGGGACGGTTATTATCGGTAAGGCTTGGGTCGGGATATGCACTTTCTTTTGCCCGTGAAAGATCATCTCCCATGGGTCTCCGTCGAACATGGCGGCTGCGGCTATCACTTTAGCGGCATCCATGGCACTGCCGCCGCCAAGAGCGATAACCACATCACATTTTTCGTCACGGGCAATCTGCGCTCCGCGTCTTACCGACTTAATTTTTGGATTGGGCTCCACGCCCTCGCACTCATGCACCGATATACCGGCATCGGCCAGGCTTTTTACTGCACGGGCGAATACTCCGCTACGTTTTACACTGCCGCCGCCGGTAACCAGCAACGCATGCGTTCCGAATGTTCCGGCTGTTTTCCCTAATTGCGAGATGACTCCCGCACCAAAGATCAGTCGAGTAGGATTCTGGAATTCAAAGTTCATTTTATTTCTCCCTTTTTAATCTCGTTTTACGTGTTTATAAATATCATAAACATTACAGTAACTGTAAGTCAATCGCTATTTTAAT
>QKAL01000259.1 GCA_003246475.1 Lentisphaerota bacterium | reverse complement strand
AAGAGGTCTCAGGCCAGGAATTCAGTGACATTATCGCTGAAGCCAGTGACCATTAAATCACCCTCTGGAATGTGCGTGAATATGTTATCGGATAACACCCTTAATTCCCGGTTGCGTCAGAATGCCGCTTTCCTTGCCTCGATGGGCATACAAAATTCTCTCCTTGAAGCGGAGATGATCTTTTCCGCAGTGTTGAAAGTACCGCGTCTGGAGTTGGCACTGCAGCCGCACCGGGAGCTTTCGGACGAAGAGTGCGAGGGTATTGCGGCAATGGTCAAACGCCGTGCCATGCATGAGCCGTTGCAGTACATCTTTGGCGAGGCCGGTTTCCGTAAGCTGCTCCTTTCCGTCGGCCCGGGAGTGCTCATACCACGACCAGAGACCGAACTTCTGGTGGATTATGTTATCAGCCGTGTGTCGTCCGGAGTTTCTGTTCTGGACTTATGTACCGGTCCGGGGACTATTGCCGTGGCCCTGGCCACCGAATGCCCGGAGATGAAGGTTACCGCCACCGACATCTGCTCAAATGCGCTGCGTTATGCTGCGATCAACCGTGATAAATACGGACTGAGTAATCTGCGACTGTTGCAAGGCGATCTTTTTGAGGCTGTTCCCGGGGAACGGTTTGACGTGATTACCGCTAATCCACCCTATGTCGCAACAGCCGAGTATCTTTCCTTGGATAAAGAAGTACGAGATTTCGAACCTGAAAAGGCGTTACTTGGGGGTGAGGACGGGCTGGTGTTGATCCGGCGCCTTACAGCAGAGGCTCCAGGGCATCTGAACCCCGGTGGATTTATTATCTTGGAATTGGGAATAGAACAGGCTGCTTCGGTGAGTGAATTGCTATTATCGGCTGGATTTGAAAGAGTCATGACGATTCAGGATTATAACTCCCGCGATCGCTTTGTTGCCGCCACATTCCCGTAGCCCCGCCACAAAAAAAGACGGCGGAAAATTTAAGTTTTCCGCCGTTTAATTACCGTTAAACTCTTGAATGAAGAGTTTTATTTTGTAAACTGGTATTCCGGGAACAGCCGCAGAACTTCGGCCAGGGGACTGGCTCCGGGTTCAGCGTTTTCAACCAGATAGAGCCAGTAGATGATAACGCGTTTTTCCGCCAGTTCGCGCTGGGTGAGTTTCCCCGGGGCTTTCTGGGCTATGGCGTCGATATCTTTCTGCAGGTTGTTAAGTGCGTTGTAGAAAGAGGCATTGAAAACCTTGTCCAGTTCACCGGCGACTTCTTCGGAAAGAATGTCGGCAATGGTTTCGGCCATTTTCTTATCGCTGACCAGTGCCTTATGCTTGCTGATCTCGTCGAATTTCTCCTTCACATGTTCAAGAACTACCGGCATTGCTTTGTTGACCGTGTGGTCAACCAGCATCGTTACTCCGGCATCTATTTTGGTCTTGGCGAGAATTTCGATTTCGGGCAACATCTTTTCGCCTGCATCAATGGTCTGTTTTGCCAGGATGGGAGCTTGCGTCTTTGCCTGTTGGACCAGCTGTCTCTGGACTTCCGGCATCTGTTCCTTGATTGTTGAACCGATCATCGTGGCCACCGTTTGTGGTGTGGCCATTTCGCGGATTTTACTGCCGAGATAAAGCGTGTAGACCGTTACGCCGATAATGATGATAAGATAAAAGATAACCGTTGAGCGCAGCGCGGTGTTAACCTTGGCTTTGGCATCGGAGATCTCTCTGGACAAAAGTTCGATTTTCTGATCAAATTCGTTCATTTTTTACCTCCATCAACGCTGGCCAGACGATTCCCTTTGGCTGGGTTCATATTGTAGATCCAGAGCTCAAGCATCGATTCGATCAGACGACAGCTGACTTCATCCGTCGGGACGTCCTTCAGCTCGAGATATTCCTGATCGGTCTTGAATTGTCCGAATTTCGCCTGGAGTATCGCCAGTTCCTGAACCGCGCCGTCCAATCTGGTTTGAACATGACGGGTGGTTTCATCGATAAAACGGGCGTGACCGTGGTTGAAAACCTCTTCGATCTGCTCCTGAGTCAGATCCAGGCCGGGATAGCGTTTGGTCAATTCCTTGGCCATGCTGTCCATGGCGGTGGTGAGGTCTTTTTCCAGACGGTTTTTGATGTCGTTCTTAACATATTTTTCCAGATTACTGGCGACGTTCAGCGCGTTTTTACGTAATTCCGGTGCGCGGTTGTTAAATTCTTTAATCAATGATTCGCGGTAAAGTGGTACGAATTCCGCCTGCATCTGCCGCAGGGTTTCCTGCGTCTGCGGGCTTCGGATAATCTCTTCCCCCTGACTCTGTAGTTCGGTCAGCAATGTGCCGGTGTCGTAGGTTCGCGCAAAATCGAACAGGTTGCCTAGAAATGCCAGCAGGATAACAAGAACGGCAACGGCACCGCCTATATTGATCCAAAGCTGTTTTTTGCGCATCCCGGCCATGGCGGCAATATCTTTTTCGATAGCTTCCAGCCGGGATAGTGTTTCTGCAGAGATGTCTGGTTTGATCTGTTTGTCTTCTTCTCCCATTTCCTCACCTTTACTTGTTTGTAGGTTACTGCCTTAGGAAAGAACCCAATTTGATATAAAGTTATAGCTTATTTTTGTCTCAAGGTCAAACGTTTTTTGTTATAAAATGTTATTATTGTAAGAAAAATTGGTATTGTGCTTTGTTGCGGCGTTTTTTTGTCAGCAATAAAACCATATCTTTACGTGAAGATGATCGGTTGCGGGAAAAGGAAGTTTTAAAACAAGTAAAAACCCCGGAACGTTGGCAACGACTCCGGGGTTGAATGGGGCTGGACTTACTGGTACGTTATTCTTTCTGATACCATTCGCCTTTGGCGTTTTGGAACCACTGCCCCGATTTGCCGGTTTCGACGATTTGTAAGGCGCGGCGCTGGCCAACCAGTTCGGCCGTCGTGCCGTTCTTCTTGGCGATGGCAGTGTAAACGGCTTTGCGGTCGGCATTTTCCGCTTCGACAACGCCCTTGGTTTCGGCGCTGTTGTCCCGGACCGCGACATATCCCTTGTTGTTTTCGCCGATAACACCTGCGTCCTTGAGTTTATTAAGCAGGGGAAGACGAGCTTTCATCCTGGCGCGGATTTCATCTCCTGATCCTGCATGCGCGGCAAACGCGGTGAAGAGAAGCAAACATATCGATAAAAATTTTACCGTCAGATTAATAAGTCGGATTTTCTTCATTATGTTTCCCTCGTTTATTTAGTTGGAGTTGCGACAGGCATTTTTGCGGTGTCCGGGGCAGGAGACTCCGGTGTCGGCTGAGTTGCTGCTGCCGGGGTGTTTTTTTCGGCGGCAGCGCTGTCCTTCTCATTCAATTTCTGGGCGGCTGAGTCGACATCGCCGAAGAAGTCATCCAGCGCTCTATCGACTTTGACATTGATGTCGATCGTGATATGGATAGGTTTGATCTCGATCGGTTTCAAATTAACTTCGTTTTTGGTGTCGATCTGGTGACTGGTCGAACAGCCCCAAAGCAACAGCGGCAGAATTGCCGGAACCAGTTTTATCTTCATTTTTTACCTCCAAGGAGTTGTTTTATGTTGTTGTTGAATTTCAATAATCGGTTCATCGGCAGATTGGAATTTACATCCAGCCGAATCCCCTGAAAAATCGCTTTTTGTCCTTTCACGCGGATAAAGCCTCCTTTATTACTGTCGTATGAAAACGGCAGAGGTTGCACCGGACGTCCGTTTATCTGCATTTCCAGCCGGAGGTTTTCGCCAGCGCTGGCAAAATTGATTCTTACCCATTCGTAGTTGAAGTCTTTCAGGGCTTCGGAGGCGATGTCCAGTTGTGAGTACTGCATCGATTCGGGCGGTATTCCCTCAAGCATCTTCTCCATGCCGGACAGGCTCAGACTGTGCGTCTCCCCGGGTTCAGAATAAAGAAATCCCGGTTCCAGTACAATTCCGTCCTGGCCGATATTCAGCGGTAATCGCCCATGGATGCGGCCCGATCCGACCGCCTTGGCGATGCCCATCTGGTTGAGCAGCAGCGGCAGTTCCAGGCCGTTGCAATAGACGACGGCGCGGATGTTGCGTTGGCCGGGTGTTATCCGGAGCGATTCGGTATGGACTTTGCCCCCGCACCAGTCGGCGGAAAAATTTTCGAGCAGAAACGCAAATCCCTTTTCCAGCTGATATTGTGCATTAAGGTTTTTCAACCCGATGGTACCGGCCTGGAGGGAGGAGCAACTCAATGTCTGCAGCGGCGGGGTCCGTAAATCCGGCAGGTCGGGCAGGTCCAGGGCCATAGCCAGGCCGTCTGCCTTTACCCCTTGGAGAGAATTGGTGAATGTTCCATTGCGCAATTTGAACGCGGCACTGCCGCTTTTTCCTGTGGGACCGAAATCAAAACGGACATGCCCCTCGATATTACCGCCCAGGCTCATCCCTTCCAGTTTGGGAAAGTATTTGCCCGGCTCTAACGGCGATGTCAGATCGTAAGGCCCGAAATCGAGTCCGAATGTTCCTTTGACAACCGGGAGCAGCTGGGTTGTAAGCGTCAGGTGCCACGGAGCGCCCGGCAATATTTTCTGAACCAGCATGCCATCCAGATTAAGTCCGGTCGCGGTTCCTTCCGCCGCAAGATCGACATCCATTACCGGATGGCGGTTCCAGAGGATGTCATTAACGCGGATGCGCCCTTTTTTGCCTGCCTTAACCAAAGTGAGCAGCGGCATTTCTGCTTCAAGAGTTGATGTCTCAATTTTGGCGGAGGGAAAACTCATGCCCAAGGCGGTAATCCTGAATCCTCCCCGCAGATCATTATCCTGTTTTTCAACGGTGATCTCCACTTTGGGGCGTTTGACTATCGCTGCCCGGGGGCCCGGCTGTTTATCCTTGCCACGTGTTTCCCAGATGACCTCCGGTCCGGCTTCCAGTGTGGTCTTCGAATCGAATCCGAATGGTCCGTTCTGCCGGATGCGGAAGATTTTTCCTTCACTATTGATTTTCAATTCTCCGGGCAATAACGTTCCGGAATCGGTAATAACCGCAGCGGTCTGTTTTTCCGGTGCGGCAATATTTCCGGCATAGTTCCATTTACCCTGTTGCCCGGTCATATCCCAGTTGATTTCCAGTTTATGGGTTACCGGCAAGTCTGCAGGTAGGAGGATCCCCGGCTTGCTGCCGGTGGTACACCAGCCGCGGCCTTCGCCGGTAAGGTTTATTTTGCCGTCCTTGCGGACAATCTGTCCGGCGGCTTTTCCCCAGGACATTTTTACGGGGCCATTGAGAACCAGTCCGGCGATTGAATACTCCGTCC
Source organism: Lentisphaerota bacterium (assembly GCA_003246475.1). Classification (GTDB taxonomy): domain Bacteria; phylum Verrucomicrobiota; class Lentisphaeria; order Victivallales; family SZUA-371; genus SZUA-371. Next base: position 11,905 of record QKAL01000259.1, on the reverse strand, counting down.
GGTCGTCGGTCGTTTGCTTGAACCGCAGTTCCGCGGGCTGGTCTTTGCCGTTGAGACCGAGAGTCCAGCCGGACGCGTTCAGTTGTAGTTTGACGATCTTGAAATTTCCGTCGATGCGATGCAGTCCGCCGACGGGGAATCGCCCGAAAAATTCGCCCGAAAATACTGCTTTCCCGGTAACAGGACGGTTGCCTTCCTCAAAATAGTTGTCGGGGCTGAGCTGTCCGCGCAGTTTCAGTGAGAGATTACCGCGCTGGCGATCCCAATCAAGCCTGCCGCGGATATTGTCCCCGGCGCATTGCAACCTTAAATTCGCAGAGATCTGACCGTTCCAGTTGTCAGGATTTTTAATTTTCAGCGAGATCGGGAACTCCAGAACCCGGTCGGGTTTCAGTTCAACCAGCAATGAGCAGCGGTTCAACTCTATCGTTTGTAAATCCATAGCCACCCACGAACGGGATTTACTACTCTTTGACGGCTGCGGTAATTTTTCGTTTCCCTTTTGCATCAGATCCGGATAGATGCCCGGGATCTTCCACTGTTCGCCATCCTTGATCATCCGGACACGCGCGCCGAACAACGCTATGGAATTGATCCGGACTTCTCTTTTAAACGGCCAAAAAGGAAGCTGGTAATCGATGCGGATGGAGTCTGCGGAGATGATCCGGCGACCGTCCATTTCCAGGCGCACGTTGTTGTATTCCGCGCCGGAGACTCCCAGATTGTCGAAGGTTCCGCTGATGCCCTTGAGTCCGGCGACAGATGCGATCTGAGGAAGCAGCAGACTTCCGACGTATGCCGGAACGTACCAGTACAGCAGCATCGCTCCGGCAGTCAGTCCCATGACCAGAAAATGCGACAAACTCAGGGTAATGCACCCGAATTTGAAGCTGTGTTTTTTCTTTTTCTTCTTTTCTTCGCCCATATAAACCCAACCCGATTATGCTGGAATCATTGACAGATAACATACCACCGGATACGTTGAAAACAAGTCCCGGTGACGGGTGGCTGAGCTAACCTTATGCAGGGTAGGCAGATTAAAAAAATCGCGGCCGGAATGGGTAAATCCATTCCGGCCGCAGATGAGAGAGTTAACACTTATTTAAGTATTAACTTGCCCAGCGTTTGCGGGGAGTTCCAGTAGTCAGTACGTTTGAAATATGTCATGGCAACATGTTGGCGATAACAAGAATCAGCGTCATCGGCCATGACATTGAGGCCGATCACCATATCCTTTTGGGGTTTGAGAGCAAACTCAGTTACGGGAATTGCCACTTCCATGACATAGCCGTTTTTCCATACTTTAGCCGCTGTCTTGATTTTTGATCCGGTTTCCGGACGAATTTTTCCGCCCAATGGCGCAACATTAACCATTGGAGACTCGGTGTGTGAGATTCCGGTGGGAGTCATAATCAGCAGCAGATCTTTATCCGAAATGTTCGGGGAACGTTTCGCTTCGTCGGTTTCGCTGCTTAAGAACAACCGAATGTTGTCGGAGTCGCGCCAGTCGCGGCTGATAAGGTCCGTGAAACATAAATCGTTGTCTTCAACCAGAAATGCCGCATAGATATACTTGTCGTCCCAACGCAGCGCAACCTTGCCGGACCAGTCTTCATTGCTCGGAACACCCGGATCGCGCATTATCCATTGGAATTTCTGATCAAGCGGATAAAACTCTTCCTTTTTCCATTCTTTAAGATCGGCATCGATGACCGCATTGTCGTTTTTTGCGGTCAGTTCGGAACGCCCGAACCCGATTAGGGTCTCATTCATCGGATCCCAGCAGGGATAATCCACCGGTCTGTCATACGTAACAATATCGCGATATGGAAATATTCCTTCGGTCTTTACCCGGATGGTATACGGCTGAGTCTGACGCAGTTCGTTGACGTCGGCGCCGAAAGTAAACTCGTATTCCACGCCGGGAACAGCATCGGCCGGAACGGTAATGGAAAACATCCGCACCTCACTTTTTTCCGGTGCGAGAACGAATTGTTCCGGTATGGAGATGTTCCATCCTGGCACGGTCCTGCGTACGGCCGGCTTAACTGCCACCTGCGTCTTTCCGCCATTAAATACGGCTATAGGTACTTCGAAAACAGTTCCCGGTTTGACCGTGAATCTGGACATCGGGGCGAAGAAGTTACGTTTATCCAAAGTTGAAGCAATAACATCCTTGTCAACCAGGTTCGGCAACTGTTCTGTTGTCAATCCTTCGATGTACAACACTCCGTGTCCAAGCTGGAGTACGCCGTCTTCGGGGCGCTTAACCGTTTCGCCTAAATCATTATATATTTTTACTCCGGCTGGCAGTTTGAAATCCGCCATTACATTGTCTTTCAGTGACCAGCATGCCAGCAGAACAGAACCGTCCTGGCGAGAGAAAACGTGACGTTGGATTGTGGCGTAAAAAGGAGACGCTCCGGCCGGAATAGTGTTTTTAAGGTGTTTAGTACATTCCGTCAATGCCTTGTATGCAGGACGAGGCTGATAATCTTTATCAATCAACCAGAAGGTTTCGGGGTCATAAAGGCCGAAGAAGTCATACCAGTAAATACGATCAACGCCATGGGATTTTCCCGTGATGAACAAGGCTGGCAGTAATTGCTGCTGGTGCAACAGTGAAAAACCGAAGACCGCGGTCAGTTCTCCGGTCAGCTTGTTCAACTGTCCCGGGCTGCTGTCCACGTGAAATCCGATTTCCGTCGCCCATACCTGTTGCTTCCCGTTTGCGGTGCGGATAAGTTCCTTTGCGGCGACGCTTTTAGCTATGCCGTTTTCCGGTGTACCGCAATACGGATGAACACAAATGGCATCGAGATAAGAAAGAACGCCGGTTTTAATAAATTCATTAACATAGTTGTTGAGCCCCTCGGCAATACCAAACGATCCTTTCAATGCGGAGGGGTCGACAGAGGCGGTACCAAGCGCGAAAGCCTTGTTCAAGGCCCCCATGTCGGCAGCTGCGCCGAATGCCGCCCATCCGCTGTTGGTCTCGTTGCCGTAATGCCAGTCCGTACGCCCTTTGAATCTGGCGGCCGTTGCGGCAGCATAGACATACGCCATCTGCATCTTTTCCGGGCTTTCGTAAAACACCGGGTTGAAATAGCCGATCAGCGTCAACGGCCGTATTCCGAACGCTTCCAGTCCCAGGATCTGAGTTTCCAGATGCGCCATCTGATTAAGCATATTGTCCCGGTCGTGAATGCCGAGGAAAGTGCATTCGAGACGAACGGTGGTAATACCCGCGCTCTTCAGCATCTGCAACAATTTCCATTGTGTTGCCGCATCGAAGCGTCCGAGATGTACATTCATTCCGAAAATGTCGACAGTCTGCGGCGAAGTTGGTTTCGGTTGGCCGTAAATGCCGGAAAGAAGCGTTTTATTTCCGGCATTATCGCTGATCTCTGCAGTAAACAGCAGGATTTCCTTTTCCAATTTCCCCGACAACGGCGTAATTTCGCTTTTCCCCGGAGCCGCATTCATTTCCACAACGGTTTTTTTGACCGTTTTGCCATTGGTATCGGTCAATGTGGCCGTAATGCTGAAGGTTGCGGCACCGCCGCCGTTGTCTGCTTTGATACAAGGCAGTTGGGTGCTGTCGTTCACATTTCCCTGCAACGCGAACACGGTCGTCCCCAGTTTGTTCGCCGGGTCTTCGCTCACGCCGGTTAAAGCCAGTAAGGAAAACATCAACAAAGTCAATACCAATCGCATGTTTTTAACCTTTTATTAATAGGATTTGATTATTTTTTGATGATGACGTATTGTGGCAGAATATCGGCTTCGAGGGTAATCTCACCCTTTACGGCTTTTTTCATCGACATTTTACCCTGCCAGTCAATTACCTTAACCTGTTTCAGATTGGGAACCTTGACCTTGACCGTCTGCGGTTTTTCCACGGTCCAGACGGCGATAATCGAATCGTTCATTTTGCCGTATTCATAGATTTTTACGTCATCATCCTGCCAGGCATTGATAAATGGGCGGTTCTGCAACACTGATGCCAGCACCGCTGCCGCCTGATAGGATGGCTTAGGGGCAAAATCCTTGCGGACAAGTCCGAAATTGTCTTCCTGCGAGTCGGGATTCTCACCGTCATTCTGAAAATCATACCAGAACAATGCCTTGGCGGTAAGATAACGTCGATTCAGCAAATATGCGTGAGACAGACACACCGCCTGCATCTTTTCATCAAGCCCCTGTTGACACTTGCCGGTTGTCCAGCCCAGCTCTGTGACCCACATTTCGAGCTTGCGACCATCAGTTCGGGGATTGCCGCCGATGATGCCTTTCATAAATTCCCACACCACCGGGATGTTTACCGCGGGGATTGGTGATCCAGGTGCGGGATATCCCTTTTCCGGTACACTCGGTCCCATATAAGGATGGATGCTGAAACCGTCCTGAAAATCAACGCCCTTGGCATTTATGATTGGAATGATGAAGCCGCCGCCGGGGCCTCCGCCCGCTCCGCCGCCGCCACAGGAAATCACGGTTGCGCCCGGATCGATACTATGGATGAGCGGATAGGTTTCCTTCAGCAATGGAAGGTATTCATGGACTGGATCGACGTAATTAGGCTCGTTCCATATTTCCCATAACTTGACCTGATTCTTGAAGTGTTTTACCGTAAATTCCACGCCGCGAAGATATGCCGCGCGTCCTTCCGGGGTGCAGGGAAACGGTTTGCCGCCCATGATGTCGTTATACAATGGATTGACATAGGTCAGGATGATCAACGGCGCGATTTTACGATTGACCGCCGCGTCAATATATGCCTGAAATTCCTGAGGAACGACAAATTTCCCCTTTTCCTTCTCTATCATGCCCCAGAACAGTTCGTCACGAATCATCGAAAACCCTGCCGCCTTGAGCAAATCCATAGTCAACGGCAAAACACCTTTCCCTTGACAGAAATGTGTGCATGTGCCCCAGTCTTTCGGGCGGTCGTAATTGGCCACAGGAATGGCCGAAAAGGTTGCCTGTGCTTCCGCCAGCAGTTTTTTCTGCCGGTCAAATGCCTGAACTTTCAGTTCATAGTATCCCAGCGACTTCAAGCCAAACGTCAGAAACGCCTCGCGCTCATTGCCGTTGCCGGTGATCGAAGTCGTGATTTTTGTCTTGATCGGTTCCCCGTTGCTTAAATATGGGGTCAGAACACCTTGCACTTCAACATTGTCGAGGGTTTCGGAGGATTTCATCACCACTCGGATTTTCTTTTTGCCAATTCCCTGTAAGATCAGCGGGTAATCCGCTCCCGTAAGGGTCAGCGACAGGCTTTGCTCGCCAAGGCAAACTGACGCTGCCATGACGAGAAAGGAATAAAATAATATCATTTTATTCATGAAAACTCCATTAAGTTTAAAAACCTTTCCTTGTCTCATTTCTCTTCTCCAATTTTGTTTTGGGTTTATTTATTTAAATTTTTAACTGAATCACGTATCAATAATTCCGGCTCGACGTCGTAATGGAAGTAACCTTTGCCGCCGTTCTTGAAAATCTGGCGCAGACCGTCCATGACCTTTATACCAATCTGCAAATTATCGATTTTGATGGATGTCAGCGCAGGATGAAAGAATTTCCCCTGATTCAACCCGTCGTGGCCAATGATACTGACGTCTTCCGGAATGGAAAAACCATGCTCGAGAATCGCTTTCATCGCACCAAGTACCGACATGTCGCTGACGACAAACAGTCCGGTAAAGTCCAGTCCATTTTTCTCCAGATAGGCATGCATTGACTCGTAAGCCTTGTCTTCCGTTTTTTCGCCACTGACGGAATGCGCATCGATAACCTTAACTTCCTTGCCGCTCAATTCCGCGAATTTACAATAGTTGGATGAACGCAGGCATATACTTTGGCAATGGGGCTCGGAAATTAGCACCGCCAGCTTGTCATGCCCGTTGCGGATCAGATAGGAGGCTGCCAGCATCCCGCTCAAGTCATTACGCCCGACAATCGAAGAAATCGCAATGTCGTTGAGTTCCTTATCCATAACCACCACTGGAATATTCAATGAAGACAGCTCGGTTAAATGTGACAAAGTCAAATCCGACGCTGCCGGAAAAATTATTACTGCGTCAAAACAACGCAGGTCAACCAGATCAAAAAAGTTTTTGTTGTAAGGGAAATTTTTCCTGGTAACGGAAAAATCACCTTTGATGGAGGCGGCCTGACTCAATGACTGTTCAATTTCACTGAAGAAGACTGTCGGCCATTCCGGGCAGAGATAAAGCAGACGCTTGACTTCCTTAGCCGTCTGGTCGTTTACGAACATTCCTTCACCTGGAACCACCGAAATCAGGTTGCGCGCCACCAGTTGATCCAGAACCGATTCCACCACCCGCTGGCTGACGCTGTATCGTTGCATCAGTTTACGCACGGAAAGAAACCGCTCGCCCGGCTTATACGTCTGAAGTTCCTTGCAAATGTCTTCGAATATATCGGTCTTGTCTATCATTGACGGCATGGCTCGCTCCTGTTAATTGCATGCGTAATCATACTGTATGCATACGCATTTGTCAATGGGTGAATACAAGGTTTACAAATAAAAAAACATTGTTTGTACAATGAGTTTACGACAGGACTGTATTTTTTGCCATTCATGTGTTACAATATTATATGGAGCGGGATCCGAAGATATCATGTTGCCATGCGGGCACAAACATAATATATGCGGAGAGTCTGGAGTATGGGCAGAAAGTGGAATATCTTCATCGGTACGATCCAGCAGATAATCGGCTGGATAATCAAACTGGCCATTTTTGCGTTGTTTGTCCTGTTTATCTACTTTGTCTGGGCCAATTTCATCAAGAAAACGCAAGGTAAAGTTGATCGGCAGGCCTCGGGGCGTATGGAGCGGCTGGAAAAAGGCGCTGCCGACCCGAAAAAGAAATAATCAAGGTGTATTGTCGGGACGGGCCATCGGCTCCGTCCCGCAGTTTATCAGACTTCTCCGGCGGCGGCTTTTTTGACCGCGGCAGTTGCCAGCGTGACCTTGCCGATGGCGCATGGACCGCCGACGCAGCCGCCTTCGCAGGCCATCACTTCCAAAAAGTTGCCCGGGAGTTTTCCACGGCCGTACAATGCCAGCTGTTTCACCGTTTTGTGATCAAGCCCGTTGATGAACTGTTTGTTGATCTCCGGCATCTCGATTTCCGGGTGAGACTGGTGCAGTTCCTCCAGAATGGCGGCGCTGACGCCGCAGCTGGTGGCGAAACCACGGGCGTAACCTTTGACGTCGCGGTCCAGCGGCAGTGCTTCCTGCGAGGAAACGTCGATCTGCATCGCGGCGAACATCGCGCCGAGTTCTTCAAAGGTCATGACGTAGTCGGTATTTTGATCGGCAACCGCTTCCTTGCGCTTGGCGACGCATGGCCCGATGAATACGGTGAACGCATCCGGATCCTGTTTTTTGACGGCCTCGGCGGTATAACGCATCGGGCTGGGGGTGTCGGATACGAACGGCAGTAATTCCGGTACATGCAGTTTAACCGCTTCCACGTAAGCCGGACAGCAGGACGTGGTCATGATGTGGTCGCCCTTTTTCATCCGTTCGAGAAATTCTTCGGTTTCGTGGGTAGTGGTCATTTCCGCCCCGTAGGCTACTTCTTCCATCCGGGCGAAGCCGGCATGGTGCAGGGCGGCGGCGATCTGCCCGAGCTTGCCGGCAAACTGGCCGACGATTGCCGGTGCCACCATGGCTATGACTTTCCGACCCGCCTTGATGAGTTTGAGGACATCGATGATCTGTGACCGCTCGAGAATGGCGGCGAAGGGGCAGGCGGTCATGCATTTGCCGCAGGAGATACATGCTTTGAAATCAATATACTGCCGGTCAGTCTCTTCATCGCGACGGATGGCGTTGACCGGGCAGGCTTCTTCGCAGGGAATCGGGACGCGGATGATGGCGTGATAGGGGCAAACCTGAGTACACTTGCCGCAGTCGATACAGAGATCGTAGTTGATCCGGGCCTGGCCGTTGACTACGGCGATGGCCTTTTTGGGGCAGTTGAAGGTACACGGGCGGGCAAAGCAGCCGCGGCAGGCGTTGGTAATGAGGTAACGGCTGGTGATGCAGTGACTGCAAGCCACGTCGAGTACGCTGAGGATGTCTTCATCGGGGAGTTCGCGATCAAGGGCGTCCTGCAGATATTCGCTCAACGGTTTAGCCTCGTCAGTTTCGTTTTCTACGCCGATGCCGAGGATGGCCATCAGGCGGTATTTGATCACGGCGCGATCCTTGAAAACGCAGCAGCGAGAGGATTGTCCGTCGCGCGGGCGCAGTTCGTAAGGTATCCGGTCGATTTTCTCGGCCAGATTGCCTTGCATGAATTCACGTACGATTTTTATGAGTAATTCGCGTCTTACCCGATTGGCATCATTTGCCTGCATGGTTCAAAAAACTCCTGAAATTTACCTGTGTTTTAATTGTTCTTCAATCTGCTCGATTACCGAGCTGATACTGGCGTTGGAAACGATCCTGTTTCCGACCCGCACAAACGGCGCCTGGCCGTAATTGTCGTCCTTGCACATGCCCAGGCAGGTGGCTCCGGTGATGTCCACCTTGTCCCGTAGTCCCTCGGGGAGAAAACGTTCCAGCTCCTGCAACTCCGACGCCCCGAGGATGAAGCAGGTTGTCCCGACGCAGATTTCCACTTTGATTTTATCCATATTCTCTACCGCGTTACTCCGTTGTTATATGGTTAAATATACTTCATAAATACCTTTTTACGGTATAGCGTTTCCAGAAGATTCTTGATTTTTTTGATGATATTGCGACGGATTTCCAGATCAACCGGCAGACTTGGGTCCTGATGTGCCTCATTGACCTTGGTTCCGACGATGAACTCAATGACGTCGCTTTCCATGAACATGTTGATCATATCTTTGACTGCGGGTGCCATTTCCTGCTGCGGCACGGTGTTTTCCATGCATCTTGCCACCTCCGTGAGGGTGAGGATTCCTTCGGTAATCATGCTCACTCCTTCCATTTCCGAGGTCGGCGGCAATCCGTTGTTGCGCATGAACAGATGGGTTTTTATCTCACGGTTGAGCTCGCGTGCCAGAATCTGGGCCGTGGTGCCGCCGCAGATGATCGTACGCCCCTCAAAATTTACAACATAGTTGGCGTATTCGGAATCGTTATCCTTTTTGAACGGCGGTCCGGTGAGCAGGCGCAGCCGGCGGGGTTTGCGGAAATAAACTACGGCACAGGTGATGTCATCGATGCAGCGGCATTGCGGGTTCATGCCGCAGGCCTGGGTGACGATTGCCCGTGAAAGGGTACGTGCCGATATCTGAGGCTGATTATTGATGCATTGGAGGGCGTATTCCAGGCACCCCTCGCGTTTCCAGCCGAACTTATGCGGCTTATTTCCCAGACCGGCCTGACTGACGCCATCGGAAAAGAAAATGATCCGGTCTTCCGGCATGACCTCAAAATTAGACAGCTGCAACTCTCTGTCCGGCCAGTTGGAGGAGACTTGTTTGAGTTTTTCATGATGGATTTCCTCGTGTCCGCGCAGATGGATGAACTCGGGATTATCCATCTCGGTGATGCGGACCTTGCCGCTGGCGAGGATGTCTACGATGGAGAAGGTGGCGTAGCTGATCTTGCGGACTTCGCAGACGGGCAGACTGTCCATGATGATCTCGGACGACTGCAGGATTTCCATGTCGCGGGTGGCGAATTTAAGTGCCATGGCGGTGGTCATGTTGGCGAGCAAACTGGCCTTGATACCGCTGCCGAGGCCGTCGGAGAGGACCGCGATGTAACGGCTCTCGTCTTCCAGCGACACGGTTTTGAAGTCGTCGCCGCAGACGTCTTCACCGGTCTTGGTTTTTTGATAATATTCTATTTCCACATAGGTGTCATTGCTGATCATCGGAGTTGTCTTCCCGTTTGTGCTGCTTTTTGGGCGATTCGTAGCCGCTGGCCACTTCGCGCAGCAGGATTTCCGTTTCCGCCATGTGCTCGCCGAGGTAGTTGGCGATCTTCTGCACGGTGATGACGTTTTTCATGATGACTTCCTTGGCCTTCTGAGAAATCTGTTCGCGATGGAGTTCTGCCAGTGTCACGTCCTGGATGATCGCGCCGACGATCTGGTGTGGTTCGACGGTGAAAATGCTGATGTTAAAGATCTTATCGCCAAGTACGTGGTTGTCGCGGGCCACATCCTTGCCGGAGGTCATTGCCGCCTCGAACAGGTCGACGAACGGTACGACCTTACGCAAATCGACCCCCAACAGTCCGGGACGCGCTTCATAGGCGATGCGGGTGCTTTCATCGAACATTTCCGAAAAGTGTTTGTTGCATTCGACAATCCGCATCTCCTGATCGACGATCACCACCCCGGCGGGAATGTATTTGATCAGTGCGTTGCTCTTCTTCTGCGCCAGCCGCCGGAGGTACGACAGGCACATCGCCGGTTCGGCCTTTCCTGCCACCACCGCAGCGGCGAACCCCCGGCAGGTCTGATAGCCGCAGCCGCCGCAGTTGAGTTCGTCGTTCTTGCTGTATTTTCCGACCGACGCCAGCGCGGCTGTGATCTCCGCTTCCCCGCAACGCCGTTCTTTAACCGCGTCCGATTTGATTGCCAGTTCGACTGGAACTTCCACTTTGCGGCTCAGGCTGCTGCCGCCGCGACAGTCGGAGGCGACGGCCAGGATGTCGGACAGCTTGTTGCCGCTGCCGGGCATGCCCGGGCCGTTGATGCAGCCGCCTTCACAGGCGAGACATTCGATGAAGAGTTTTACCTTGCCGTCAATATCGGTCTCCCCGGCGAGAACGCGGTCGATATTGGTCAGTCCGGACAGCGTAATATAGCAGTTGTCCCCCGAGGCAGTTGCTTCGCGAACCGTTTCGATCATACCGCCTTCAATCGCGTAGATTTTACCTTCTTCCGCGGTTTCCGGGACAAACCCCTCGTCGGATTCCGGCATTAGCGAAGGAATGACATGGTCCTGTTCAAACCACTTTTGCAGTGTTTTGAAAGTCAGCGCCAGATCGAGCATTTCGGGGTGGCGATCGGCCTCCTGCTTTTTGGCGGCGCAGGGACCGAAGAAGACGATGCCGATGTTTTCGCCGAGGTGCTGTCGCAGAATCATGGTATGTGCCAGTATGGGTGATTTAAGCTGGGTTATGTTTTCTGCGTGTTCCGGCAGGTATTTTCGGATGTAATCGACCGCCGCCGGGCATGCCGAAGATATATAGATGCCTGGCGAGGCGTCGCGCAGCAGTCGGCCGGTTTCGGCGCTGACTGACTGTGCTCCGAGGGCGGTTTCACCGACTCCGGCAAATCCCAGTTGTTTGAGCGCTGCGATCATCTGTCCGTTACTAATATTGCGAAAAGCGCTGCGCCAGGAGGGTGCGAGCGAGGCGTATACTTTGGTTTTGCGGGTCAGGAGGAAACGGGCACGCGAAAGGTCGTCGCGGATGTGTTTGGCTCCCGCAGGACAGACTTTGACGCAAAGACCGCAGGCCACGCATAACTCCGCGATGACGCTGGCGCTGCCGTCCTTGATGCGGATGGCTTTGGACGGACAGTGTCGGATGCATTTATAGCAGTCGTGGCATTCGTTTTTTTCCGTGTATACCGGATAACTGTGATTCATTTATGCCGCCTTGACCGGATTACCGGCCTTTAAAAAGATCGCGCAGGATCTCGTAAATCATGCCGGGATCGACCATGTTGTAATCTTTGCCGTTGACGGTGATATTCGGCCCTGAACTGCATTTTGCCCGGCACAGCGAACAACCCAGTTCCACATCAATCTCGTCTTTCAGGTGATGGTCCTGCATGAATTTTTCCAGTACCTGCAGATTCTTTTCATTGCCTCGGGCAAAAAATGAACTGCCCCTGCAAATGGTGATCCTGGGTTTTTCCGTCATAATCTTACC
>QKAL01000203.1 GCA_003246475.1 Lentisphaerota bacterium | reverse complement strand
CGGTGAAATCAACGGCGATATGCCTTTTAACATCTTGCTACCCCATTTCAGATTAATTACATGTATTGCTTTCGATAATATTAATAATAGATGATTTCACGATAAATAACAAGCTTGTTTTTAGACATTCAAACAATAAAATCCTTACTCTTTTGCCCCTGAGATTATTATGAGAGGGAGTCATCAATAATCTTCTGGAAAAATGCAATAAATTTTTTAGTGCTGCTTGACTTTTTTAAATTACATGTGTAATTAACATCTATTGCCCCTTAAGGGTGATTTTTCATGATCAATGATTCTATATGAAAAACACGCGTTTATGCAAATAAACACTGTAATTATAATTTCTGCTGGCTTTTTTATTAGATTTGAATCATTCGATAATTAAAAACAACTTGAAAAATAGTAAAAACGGATATATCCCTTTTAATGCGGGTACAAAAAATTGGGGGAAAGGGAAATATAATGAGCAATCTATCTCAGCACCTTAGAATCCACGCCGGATTTCCCGGGGGTAATATTATTGTCGAGGAGTATTTCGCCGATGCTGTAAAGGTCCGACAAGACCTCAGCATGTGCTCATCCTGGTGGTTCTGGTGGTACTTTGAAGCCGAAAACCTCAGCGACCAGCCCTTTACGGTACGTTTCGTCTTTACCGAAGGAGCACCATTCGGGACTGCAGGTCCCTGCGCCAACATCAATAATACGCATTGGCACTGGCTCGGACGCGAATGTGTTGAAAACAACACGTTTGAATTTAAATTTACCCCGGAAATCAAATCCTGCCGTTTTGCCTTTGCCATACCCTATCTGGTGCCGGATCTTGACTCATTTCTCCGGGATCATCCAGACATTACACGTTCGGTACTGACGAAATCATCCGAAAGCCGTCCGGTAGACTTGTTGCACATTCCCTCTAAAAACGGACAGTTTGCAGTTTTCCTCAGTACCAGACATCATGCCAGTGAAAGTATTGCCAATTTCGTACTTGAAGGTCTACTCGACTGCCGCTGCCAAAATCAAGGCATTCTTCAAGACTGCGTTGATTTCTTTGCGGTTCCTTTCATGGATGTTGACGGTGCGGAAAACGGCGATCAGGGAAAAAATCGCACACCCCATGATTTCAATCAGGATTACGGCAAATTCATTTATCGGTCAACCGCCGCCTATTGCGAACTTATCAGACGCAACCATGCCCGCTTCCTGCTCTCACTCGATTTGCACTGTCCTTCTCACAACCAGTCAACTATTTTCTGGGTCGAATCACCAATACGCGGCGACCTTGACCTGTTGCGCAGCGCTCTCTACGAAACTCAGCACGGACAGTTACGTTATGACGGAAAAAATGACATTAGTTTCGGAATTGAGGGTAATAACGATTCGGACAATAACAGCTGTGCCCGCTATATCCAATCGGAGCTGAAACAGAAAAATGCCTTCACCCTTGAAATCCCATATGCAGAGGCGCATGGGATCAGAATCAATGAGAACCGAGCCCGTCTGTTCGGGCATGATCTTTGTCATGCCATTGAACATTTCGCATCGGTATATAATAAAACATCAACTAATATACCCCATAATTAAGAGGAGAAAAACATGTTGGATCTAAGGAAAACAACCTTCGGAATCGTGGCTTCTGCCGCCATGATATCCGGAACCCTATTAAACGCCCAGACGTCAGGAGATGATGCCAAAGTATTTGACTATCTTAGCGGGAAGTTGGATAAAGGCGGCTCGTTCTATTCAATTTCAAACACAACCTATGCGTTTAATTCTATCGCCAGAGCCTATGCTGATCTCGAAACCCAGATCGCCATGATGCCGTTGCCGATAGAAACCAAAGGCCAGTTTGCGCTTGGGATGCTGGTGGTCAAGAATGCGGTCCAGGGCTTGGGGCTGAACGAGGTCAAGGCACTGGCTGGCAGCTCGGTGATTGTCGAACCCAACACGGACAGCGGTTTCCCTTTGTTCCGCAACCGCTACTTCGTTTACCACGGCGACAACAACGCGAACGGCCTGTTATGGGGACTCGCCGGCAATAGTCAGCCGCTGAATGACATCTATGCCCTTCCCGCCAATACCGTCCTTGCTGCATCATGGCAGGTCCAGCCCACGATGTGCTGGAATAAAATTAAAGAAGTTTCTGTAAGCGCCCCCCCGGTGCAGATGATGCTGCTGATGGCTGAAACCTCTTTCATGCAAAAAGAACAGACCCCCCTGAACACGTTGCTCGATAGCGTTTCCGGGCAGTGGCTTACTGTGGTAACAGAAGAAAAAACCGCTGATGGCAAAGCCTATTTGCAGGCCATGCTCTCAATTCCGTCCCGCGACGGCGCAGTTTTCAATCTCATGAAAAAACACCTCGCCGGCAATCCTCAGCTGACGTTCGGGGAAAAGGAAATAACCGTTTCGCCCGGAGCCGGTTTCCCCCAGTGGGTCGCGCCCGTGATTCGCCAGAACGGCGACCGTCTCCTGATTGTTTCCAATCCCGCAATCATCCCGTTGGTGGAAAAAGCGACGGCAGCCAAAGACGGATGGGTGAAAACCGCGGACTATCAGCGACTTTCCAAAGATCTGCCCAAAGAAGGATCCGGTTTCCTGTACGTCAGCCGCCGCTATGCAGGCGCCTACGGCGAGATGATGAAAAATATCACACCCGACATGGGGGTCAACTTCTCCGCCGGCGCCAAAGACTGTTTCATGGTCTTTGCCCGTGAAAAGGACGGTATCTCTTTCACGATGAATGCTAATCTTGACCTCAATGAAATTGAAATGGCAAAGTTCAACGTCGTTGCCGTACCTATTGTGGCTGGCATGATGCTTCCGGCAATCAACTCCGGACGCGAAAAGTCCCGTCGTATTGAATGTGCATCCAACCTCAAACAGATTGGACTGGCTTTAAAGCAGTACGCGCTCGACAACAAAAATAACTTTCCCGCCGGTGATAACGTTGCAGGGCTCGGAGAGCTGGTCAAGAAAGGTTATCTTTCCGATCTCAAAACCTTCACATGCCCGTCTGACGACAACATAACTCCGGGCAACGTTCTCTCGGATGAAAACTGCTCCTATGTCTATTTAGGAGGCTTTTCCGAAAGTCCGGATTACGCTGATTGCCCGCTTGCGTTTGATATTCCCGGTTCCCATGACGGTACGCTAAACGTCCTTTATGCTGACGGGCACGTCTCCTCTATTGACGGCAAGGATGTCAATACATGCGTCGACCTCATCAATCGGTTGAACGAATCCAACAATTATAAACCGGAAGTTTTGAAAAAATTATTGGATGCGGCGACAAGAGTCGACGCACAACTCGGATTGGGAGAAGAATAATCTATTCCTGATTCCATGATAACGCGCAACTTTTTACCACCGGTCATACTACTTTGCCGCTTGTAAAAGTTGCGCGTTCATTTTATATTTACTCATATTGTCGCATAACATTTTCCACTTCCCGATCGTGAAACACTGGAGGTTTATATGGTACTGGGATTTGCCAACATCGGTTCAACTGAACTGCTTTTAATCGTGCTGGTTATATTATTGCTGTTCGGAGCCAGACGCATCCCGGAAATCGCAAGGGCTCTCGGACGCGCCACACATGAATTCAAAAAAGCCAAGGACGATATCATCGACTCATCGAAGGAAATGATGTCTGCCGCCGAGAAAGAGGCAGAGAAAGAGGAACGCGAAAAAGACAATAAGATTGTCAGAAAAAAGTGACCCGCCGCCATGCGATTTATCGACAACCCGGACATGAGCTTTCTTGAACATCTGGAAGAGTTGCGCAATGTCCTGTTCCGGGTGGGCGGATGTTTGCTGTTGCTGTTTCCCGTCGCCGCATATTTTTCCCAGGACATGATCGATCTGCTTGTCTTATACTGCTGTCCGCCCGGATTTGAGCTGAAATATTTTTCTCCGATGGAACCGTTATGGGTTCAGCTCAAGATAGCATTGCTTGCCGCCATAGTAACCGGCATGCCATATATAGCCTGGCAGATATGGCGCTTCATCGCCCCCGGACTATATGAACGTGAACGTCTTCTGATCCGGAGAGTCGCCGCAATCAGTTGGCTTATGTTCATCCTTGGGGCTGTCTTCTGTTTGAGTTTTATTCTGCCGCTGATGATGAAATTCTCTCTGGAACTGCAGACGAAATATGTGCAGCCGGTTATCGGACTTGAAAGTTTTATCAGCATGACCGGTTTACTGATGCTTGGATTCGGGGTCATGTTTCAATTTCCGATCCTTATATATGTACTCATCCATTCCGGGATAGTGGAAATAACGACTGTCAGAAAAAAAAGGCCCTACATCATTGTCCTGGTTCTTATCCTGGCGGCGGTACTGACTCCGCCGGACATCGTCAGCCAGATCATGCTGGCGGTGCCGTCATACCTTATGTTCGAGATCAGTCTGCTGATTGCCTCTATATCATGCCGCCGGAAAAACCGCTGCGATGAAACAGCCGGGGATAACGTTGCACCATCACCCATATACTCCGCCGAAGCGGTTCCTGTCGAAGATTGCGGGAAGGACGATTTTCGGCCGGAAATGATCTACCGGTCAACATTCGGCGTAAAACGAAGAAAAATATGCAACATCAATACAAAACGGCACAGAAAATAGTTTTTTATCACGCCCAAACGGTTGCGATAGCACCGGCAAGATGATATCTTTTTGAAACTGGTTGCTAAAATATTTAAACAGGTTATTATCGATGAAACAACAGGAAGTATTAGCTATTGATGATCCGGTCCGCCGTCTGGTCCGGATCATGCAGATATTACGGGCACCGGACGGGTGTCCATGGGATCGCAAACAAACCTTGGAATCCCTGACCCGATATATGCGTGAAGAGTGTGCGGAAGTTGTCGATGCAGTAATTGACCAGGACTATCCCAATCTTTGCGATGAGTTAGGCGATCTGCTGATGAACATTGTTTTCAGTTCAGTAGTGGCCGAAGAACAAAACCTTTTTAATTTTGATGACGTCGCAGCCGCCAGCGTAGCCAAGATGATCCGTCGCCACCCCCATGTTTTCGGTGACGCGCAGGCGGAATCAGCCGAGCAGGTGTTGACACAATGGGAAAAGATCAAACAACAGGAAAAAGATAATTGCAGGCAGGATTCCCTGCTGGATGGGATTCCGCGCAGCCATTCAGCGTTAATGCTTGCGGAGGCGGTTCAAAAGAAGGTTGCTAAAGTCGGATTCGACTGGTCAGAAGAATCGCAGGTGTTGGACAAGATCGAGGAAGAAATCCGTGAGATTCGGACGGCTTATGCCACGGGAAACGACGAGGAGATCGATGAGGAGATCGGCGATCTGCTCTTTGCTGTCGTCAACCTGCCGCGCTTCCGAAAACGTGATATGGCGGAAGATTTACTCCTTTCCGCGGTGAAAAAGTTTGAGCGCCGATTCCGATACGTGGAAAAGGAACTTAAATCCGCCGGAATCTCCCCGGAAAACGCCTCAATAGAGCAGATGGAAGCGTTTTGGCAAATGGCAAAAAAACAGGGGCTGTAAGACATTGTCGGAAAAAAAAGTCGTTGATGATTTGTTTTTATCTGTCCCGACGTTATACTTATATGAAGTATTTCCGGACATGCCGGATTTCGGGAACGTTATTCCAGCGGCAGATATGCCGTGACAACAATGGAGCTGAGACTCGCTGTGATGTTCAAAAGTCTTTTTCTGGCTGTGATTATCGGATTGGGGTGTTTTTTCTGCCCAACCCCAAAGGCCAATGCCATGGACCCGGTAACCATTGCGCTCCTTGCCCCGGTAGCGCTTAAAGCAGGACAAACTGCTTATCCTTACGTCATAAAGGGCATGGCCAATGCCGGAAGAGGATGTGTTGCCGCCGGGATCGACATGCTGAATATCTTCAGATTGCCGCTGGGTTTTTTTCAGGTTACTGCGCTGGCCCCTTTTGGTGGCCTCTCTCCCGGGTTACGTAATATCGGAAAAGGATGTATTGCACCAATAAAACTGGCGGTCCATACGGCCATGATACCATTTAACATGTTTGGTGTCCCAGTTATATGGACAAGGTAGTATTATGTCTGCTCTCGCAAAGGACAAACGCCGTTTCCATCAGAAAATGTATCATGAGATACTAAAAGACTGGTATGGTGAGGAACGTGCAAAAGCTGAAATGACCCATTATTGCCCCGACTCTCTTAAGGTCAGTGAGCTGGTCGATAAAATCATGAACAAAGCCGTTCCCGAAGAACGCCTCCGCTTCATGTCCATTAAGGAAAAGTGGCAAAAGCTAGTAGGAATCCAGCTGGGAAAAGTATCCGAGCCGATCACGCTGGACGGTAACGGCATAATTCTGGTCGCGGTTTCTCATCCTGCATGGATGCGGGAGATGCAGGGACCGGTCAAAAATACCATCATCGCCAATATTAATAAAGAACTCGGCGAAGAGATGTGCAAGGACATCAAATACATTCCTGCGGGACGTTAAGCCCACCGTTTATTTCCGGAAAGCCGGCGGCTAAAAATGGAGAAGAAGTCAATTAGCGTACATCTTTGGCCATTTCTCTGTTCTGGAACAGAACAACCGCCCAAATACAACATAGCGACATGTAGAAAACAGCGTTTACAGTTGCCCAAAAGATATATGCAAGGGGAATTTCCTGATTATCTGCCAACGCATCCGCCAGCCAGAAGAATTGCCAATTGGGCAGTATCAGATAGAGCAATCCTGTAAATGAATTGACAAAAACATTTCCGGTATCAAGATTACAGAAATAACCCGATAGCAACCCCATGAAAAAAATTGCGGCACTGACTGTCAGATTCGGAACCATGTCCAGGCGGGTGGAAAGCGTAACCGTTATCACGCCCATGGTACAGACGCTGTAAAATATCAACAGCTGAGCCTTCATCAAATTGGTAATACTGATAACGGTGTCCTCGTCATGCTGGATATTGGGCATCAGATAACACACCAGCGCCATAACGGGAATCAGAATCAGTATTGCAATGATCGCGTTGGAAGAGAAAGATTTCTGTGCCTGAAAATTCCTCAGTCCGCCAAAGAATGCCGCGACGACGATTAAAACAAAATAAATTGTCATCATCGTATAGTTTAACTGAAACTGGTCTTTGGCAATCTTGAGAGAAATGAGCGATGCAGCATTACATATCAACACAAACACAATCAAAGCCATGGAAATACCGCATACTTTCGCCATGACAAAGGAAAAACGATGAACAGGCTTGGACATCAACAACAAAACCGTACCGTTACGCATTTCCCGGGCAACCGTATGACTGGCGCATAATACCGCAGCCATCAGACCAAACACCTGTGTAGTGGCCATTGAACTATCTATCACCAGCTTCATCTGTTCGCGAAACACAAACAGACACATCGACGGGAACAGACCAATAAGGGTCAACGCTGAAGCCAGCAGAATGAAAAATATCGGTTCGCGCAAACATTCCCGAAACGTATTTCTGGCAATCTGATAAAAATTCAGCACAGCGTTATCCCTTATAAAAAAATGTTATTTTTTATCTTCGATCAAAACCGGAGCTGCTGACGGCATATCTTCCTGATTTGCCGAACCTTTTTCGAACGTTACAATTTTTACCGTCGAACCATCCTTTTCTGTTGCAGCAGGTTTTACCGCGGGAACAGATACGGGAGCGTCTTTTGCCGGTTCAACAGTCTCAGTCTTCTTGTCCTGCGTTGGGGTATAAAGCAAACCACTGTCCAACTGCCCTTTCAACCGGGTAAAATCGGCAGAGATGTTGGGTTCACGCATGAAAGCGTCAAGGGACTGCGCCACACGCTGCCAGTCCTGATTGTAAATAACAACCACAGTCTGATCGCGAGGGATCATATTGATATATTTTTCACTGACCACATTGGTCGAGCCAATGACAATAATACGTTCCGGGTTCAGAAATGAGATAAAACGGGAGAAATCCTTTTCGGCAATTTCCATTGCGGTGTTCTGGCGTGCCGGCCAGAAGAAAATCTGGTTTTGACCTTTGGCGGGCAGCAGGATAAAGGGCTGCTTGGTGTGGTACTGGGCCACCTGAGCAAGCAACAACGTATCGCGGTAATTACCGGTAATGATCAGATTTACAATATCCTTTTTGGGCCCCTGATAAGGCTGGGTCCAATCCCAGAATCCTGCAAATGACGAAAACGCGGCACATACGCACAGCAGCGATGCGGAAAATATTTTTACCAGACCAGACTTCTTCATTTTAAAGCCCCTTCGTTATTGTTAATTGACATTAATAATGCAACATCCGCTAATAAAGCCACAATTCAACGGTAATATTAACGCAGCATCTAATCAATTACAAATGAATTTAAGCTGAATTATTCAGAAAATCCGCTCTGAGATAATTACGCTTACTTATTTTTCTAAGTTTTACGTTTTTTTAGCTTCAGTCATTTGATAAAATGAGCAGCCTGTGATAAGATGTAGTCTTGGCAGACTGCGGCAATATCCTTTAGAGAGGAAATAAATGAGTAAAAAGCGCGTTTTTATTGACGGAATGGAATCAATAAGTTTTATCGAAGGCATGGTCCGGATGGAAATGTACAATCTCAATGGCGGCGGACAGCAAAGGGAAATAACCGAAGAACTGATTATGACACCACAGAGTTTTCTCCAGGCCTATTCCGCAATGGAAAAGCTGATGAAGCAGTTTACCGATGCCGGACTGGTTTCCAGACAGGCGCTTACCGGCAACGATGTCCAGGCCGGGACATCCCCCAACTTCAAATAATCGGTGTGACCTTATGAATCCGTCGGAAGAAAATCGCCTAACCGCAATCGCCTGCCTACGCGAAATCACCCGTGCCATGCCCCAGGGCATCAACTTTGAGGCATTAACCGCCGAACCTGAATTATCAGATCTCCCTGCCGGAGATATTCTGATGAGACTGGCCGACAAATTACATCTCTGCCCGGAAAACAAACAGGACATTGACCTTTTCGATATCTCTCTTGCTTCCGGACAACTGGTATTGTTATGTTTAAACAATGGGAACTGGGTCGGTTATCTGGGCATAAAAAAAGCAGAAGCAAACGATAGTCCCGATCAGATTGTTATTTTCGACCCGCTCTCAAACAATCCCAACCATGTCATATTATTGACACGAGATCAGCTTGAAAAGAACTGGCAGGGTAAAGCGGTGATGTTGAAGGCGGTTAATAAACCGGCATTTTCCGCCGATGGACGTCACACCGCCATATACGCTCTGGCCGCGATTGCGCGACATCATGGTATTTCTGCCGACAGCCACAGTATTCTGCACGAATATGCGATTGAGGAAGATGAACCCCGGACTGAGCTATTGCGCAAAATCGCCCGCGAATATGGGATGAAAAATAAAATCGTCTCGTTAAACTGGTCGCAGCTTACCGGGATCGGCGAAGCCTTTCCTTTTATGGGATGGAAAAATGATGGTAAGGCGGCGGTAATCTGCGGACTCAGGCATCATGCCGACAGCTTCGACGTTGTAATCTGGGATCCGACGACGCCCGACACAGGCAAGGAAAATTTCACCTTTCTCGACAAAGCCGGCTTCGAGGAAACATTTTCGGGTCAATTTATCCTGATTAAGAAGGAGTATTCGATAAGGGATGAAAATCAACCGTTCGGACTGACATGGTTCATTCCCGAATTTTTACGGCAAAAGCAGTTATTTATCGAAATCACCCTGGCGGTCCTGGCCATCAGTGCGATTGCGCTGATCACACCGCTGTTCTTCCAAATCGTCGTAGATAAGATTCTGGTACATCACAGTGCCACAACCCTTAACGTACTGGGCGTCGGTATTATCGTAGTGTTGTTATTCAACGCAGTACTGGAATTTCTCCGCGAATATCTGTTACTTTTCGCAACAAATAAAATCGACATAAGAACAGCTACCAGAACTTTCCAGCACATGATTAATCTTCCGGTAAGCTTTTTCGAACGTATGCCTGCCGGGGTACTGCTCAAACATATGCAGCAGACCGATAAGATCCGCGGTTTCCTTTCCGGCAACCTGTTCTTTACCCTGCTGGAACTTATTTCGCTTGTGGTGTTCATCCCGTTCATGCTTATCTACAGCGTCAAACTGACGTTGATTGTGATCGGGTTCACGTTGCTGATGGCAATGGTGGTAGCCTTTCTTATCAAACCATTTCAACGCCGTCTTGAGGAACTTTATCTGGCAGAAGGCAAACGGCAAAGCATGCTGGTCGAGGCGGTCAACGGCATCCGGACCGTAAAATCTCTGGCTCTCGAGCCGGCCCAGAAACGAAAATGGAACGATACAGCTGCATATGCCATCACCCGCTATTTCCGTGTCGGGCAGATATCCCTGACCGCCAAAACTTTCAGTCAGTTTCTGGAAAAAATCATGGTCGTGGCGATTATCTGGATCGGTGCGATTGCGGTATTTGACAAGGAAATGACCGTGGGAGCATTGATTGCTTTTCAGATGCTCTCGGGCCGGGTAAGTTCACCGCTGGTAAGGCTAGTTTCTCTGATCCACGAATATCAGCAGACAGCTCTTTCCGTAAAAATGCTTGGCAATGTTATGAATACTCCGTCGGAAGATCGCGGCGGCGGCGGAGTCCGCCAGCCTCTGCAGGGCGGCATCACGCTGGACAACATCACCTTCCAATATTTACCCGACAGCCCCCCTGCCCTGAAGGAAGTTTCGCTGGATATCGTTCCGGGATCAACAATCGGCATTGTCGGGCGCAGCGGCTCTGGAAAAACCACACTGACAAAACTGCTGCAGGGGCTTTATCCACTGCAGAACGGGATCATCAAATTCGACGGTATCGACCTGAAGGAGATTGACCGGGCACATCTGCGCTCAAGCATCGGCATCGTGCTGCAGGAAAACTTTTTCTTTCATGGCTCGGTCCGTGAAAATATCGCCATGACACGCAAAGATGCATCAATGGAAGAAGTCGTATACGCGGCCAGACTGGCGGGCGCAGAAGAGTTTATCCAGAAACTGCCGAAAGGATTTGATTCGGTTCTTGAGGAAAATGCATCCAACCTCTCCGGCGGACAACGCCAGCGGTTGGCCATCGCACGAGCATTGCTGAACAATCCTCGAATACTTATTTTTGACGAGGCGACCAGTGCCCTCGACCCGGAAAGCGAAGAGTTGATCCGTCGCAATCTGAAACGTATCTGCCGGAACCGGACCGTTATTATCGTTTCCCACCGGCTATCCATGATTACGGAAGCGGATAACATCATTGTTCTCGACAACGGCAAACTCACCGATAGCGGCAACCATCGTACGCTGGTAAGCCGTCCCGGTATATATCGTGAATTCTGGCAGCAACAGATGGGAGGGCTCGCATAATGGGAAAGCATCCTGAACTGCTGGATTCCGCACTGGAATTTCAATCCGACGCACTGGAACTGGAATGCCGCAAATCACCGCTGCCGGGCAGAGTAGTCTTATATACCATTCTGACTATCCTGCTGCTTGCCCTGCTCTGGGCATGTGTTTTCAAGGTGGATAAAATTGTTATTGCCGAAGGGAAACTGGTCACCACACGCCAGACGGTAACCATGAAGCCACTGGAACGAACCGTCATCAAGGAAGTCAATGTCGAAGTGGGACAGATCGTAAAAAAAGACCAGGTCCTAATTACCTTTGACCCGACCTTCAATGCAGCGGAAGAAGAACGGCTGCAGGAGCAATATTCCAGCCAGAGCGCCCAAGCCGAACGGTTGCGGGCGGAAATCATGGAAAAGAATTTCTCTGCAGACGGACGTCGCGACAACCCCGATTGCGTACTTCAGGAGTCTATCTTCAAAAAGCGTTTCATGTATTACACTGAAAAAAACAACTATTTCGAGCAGAATGTGAAGCGGATAGAAGCCGGGATCCATTCAAAACAGGAAAATCTGGCAAAACAACGCGAAAGACTAGCCGCCCTGATAAAGATCGAGAAAATGTTGTCTAACCTCCAGACCCGGGGTAGTGTTTCGGCCAAAGAATTGCTGGAAACCCAGATTTCGCGTCTTCAGATGGAGGCGGAAACAGACCAGATAGAAAATCAGCTGCTTGAGCTGAAGCACGAATTGCTGAGCGTTGTAGCGGAAAAAAATACTTTTATCCGCGACTGGCAGAAACAGATAGCCGAAGAACTGGTATCGGTAGAACGCGAACGCAACAGCATTGAAAAACAGCTGGATAAGGCCAAGCGTCTCAGTTCTCTGGTAGTCCTGCGTTCCCCGTGCGACGCTGTAGTACATGAAATAGCCGCGTTTCAGGAAGGGTCTGCCATTCGTGAAGCAGAAGCGCTTATCAGCCTGGTTCCGCTACACGTGGCGATTGAAGCGGAAGTGGATATCGATCCCAAAGATATCGGCCTGGTGAAACTTAACGATGAAGCACGGATAAAACTGGACGCCTTTCCGTTCCAGCGTTATGGTACTCTTGACGGGAAAGTACGGTTTATTTCCGAAGATACGTTCCAGCGTCAGAGCGGCAACGGTCAGGCAAGCAACCAGACTTATTACCGGGCTCGCGTGGTAGTTTCCGGACTTCTCGACGAAACGCCCAAAAATTTCCGTCTGGTACCCGGCATGCGACTGAAAGCCGAAATCAAAGTCGGAAAGCGACGTATCATCGAGTATTTGATCTATCCGTTGATCAAGTCTCTCGACGAAAGTATTCGCGAACCGTAGAATCGCGTCTTGATTTTTTTGAACGCAGGCATTATAATACTGCCTTAATCAACTGATTGCGGAAATTCAAATGATTTCAGAACAGAAACATCGGATCGACATGATCACGGACAGCCGTTACGACACGGTTGCGCCGGAGGGATGTTTTTGTCCGCAATCCAACATACTTACAGCAATTCTGCTACTACCGCTAAACCGACTTAGGCGCGCCGTTCCGGTCGTCTCTGTCGCAGCACTGTCCTGATTCCCGTCCAGGCTTACTGCTCACGGGAACGCGGAATGTAGCGACCGAATATCAACCGACCGGAATCGGCGATGAAGTTTCAGGCTTCACCGCAATACCGTATCTTTTCCACCGCGCCGTTTTGCGTAAGGATTTCCGGTACATTCAGTCTGCGTGTGAGGCCGACACATTGATGATTTTGGTTATTCACACAAGGAAAACAAGAAATGAATGATTATCCCAAGTATCGGGCCTTGCCATCGATCGAAATGAACGACCGGCAATGGCCGGGCCGCCGAATCAGTAACCCGCCGATCTGGGCTTCGGTGGACCTTCGCGACGGCAATCAGTCGTTCGCCACGCCGATGAGTGTGGAGCGAAAACGCGCATATTTCCGCATGTTGACCGACATCGGGTTCAAGGAGATCGAAGTCGCCTTTCCCTCGGCATCGCAAGATGAATACGCATTCGTCCGTGAGTTGATCGAAGAAAACATGATTCCCGATGACGTGCGCATTTCGGTATTCACTCAAATCCGGCCCCATTTGATCAGAAGGACTGTCGAATCGCTCTGCGGAGTCAAGCGCGCCATTGTCCATTGCTATATCGCCACGTCGGAATTGCATGCGCAGTTCGTGTTCCGCCGTACCCGCGAACAGATTATCGGCATGGCGACCGAAGGCGTGAAAATGATAGCCGCCGAAATACGTAAGCACAACATGGAGGATCGGATCGCCTTAGAGTTCTCGCCGGAGGAGTTCACCGACAGCGACCCGGATTTCATGATCGAACTCTGTTCCCGCGTCAAAGAAGCCTGGGGAATGAGCGGCAAGAATGACTTCATCATCAATCTGCCGTCAACCGTAGAACGCCGCCCGCCCTATGAATATGCAGATATGATTGAATATTTCTGCCGCCATTACCCGTATCGCGACGAAACGACGATCAGCGTTCACAGCCATAACGATCAGGGCTGCGCCATTGCCGCCGCCGAGATGGCGGTAATCGCCGGAGCAGACCGGGTCGAAGGGGTGATCTGCGGCCACGGTGAACGTACCGGCAACATGGACATCATGGTTTTCGCGTTGAACCTCGAAGCACGCGGCATCGCATCGGGTTTGGATTTCTCCCGTCTTCCGGAAATTACCGCGATGATTGAGGAAAATTCCGGCATTCCGATCAGCCAGCGCCATCCGTACGCAGGGAAACTGGTCTTTACCGCGTTTTCCGGTTCGCACCAGGACGCAATCCGCAAAGGGTTCAGCCGCAGGGCTGAGATTTCGGACTATTTCCAACAGGGCTGGAAAATGCCGTACATTCTTCTCGACCCGGCAGACATAGGGCGCAATTACGATGGATTGATCCGCATTAACAGTCAATCCGGCAAAGGCGGTATCGCCTTCGTTCTTGAACACAGTTTCGGGATCAAAGTTCCGGACGAAATATTGCCGGAACTCGGCACGGCCGTTCAGCAGGTTTCCGACCGGCGCGGAACGGAACTTTCAGCCGATGACGTGTTGCAGATATTCAGGGCAACATTTGTCGCTGTTGACGGTCCGTTCCAACTGGCTGCCGTTACAGGTAACCCGGCAGCGGACAACGTCGGCATTCACGCGGAGATAACAGTCGGCGGAACCATCATGCACTCACTTGACGGCATTGGCAACGGTCCGGTCGACGCGCTGGTTCACGCATTGTCGCAATGCCCGGCAATACCGCAGTTCACGCTCGATGATTTTTCGGAAAAGGCGTTAGGCGGCGGCGCCGACGCGCAGGCTCTCGCCTGGGTAAGGTTGACGGAGAAAAAGACAGGAAAGATCTGTTACGGCGCGGGAATTCATGGCAACATCGAACGCGCGGCGATGGCCGCCATTTTCGCGGCGTTGAACCGTCTCGCCAGATCATAATCAAATGGGCCGCCCGACCTGAAGCGATACGGCCGGGCGGCCCGAGGTGGAAAGATTGTTTTTTAGGGTTGCGACGTCATCCGGTCACGCCAGTCGGCTCCGGTAATTCCCGATACATGACCGTCAAGATACAGAACATTACCGAATTTCTGATGATTCTTGTCTTTATCCCAGCACAACGGTATATCCGGATTTTCGCCTTCCTTGTGACCGCCTTCGTAATGATATGATGAGATCAAATTTTTACGGTCAGCGTAATCGGTGGTGCTTGGACAGCTAAAGCATTTGTTATCAGAAAGATACTCCTGATCGAAAAGCATTTTCAGCCCCTTTTCGCCGTCATAAGGCGGAAAGTAGTCATGATTATCGGAGGCATATTGCTTCAAAGCCAGCCCGATCTGTTTCAGATTGGACGCACAACTGATTCGCCTCGCCCTTTCACGGGAATGGCAACTGGTTCTTCCCGCAAAGAATAAAAGAAACATGCAGAAGGTCAGTATGAAAACCAACGCAGACAGAGTATTGACAATCCCCTTGTTTTTGGCCGAAAACACCACCGCCGTCCCCGATGAAACCAACGTCAGAAACACAAACAGCCAACCGACCAGAGCCATCCGGTCGCTATCCATGAAGACAACCAGCCCCAACAGCAAGGAGACGATTCCGACTGCCAACAGGTCCCGGGCCGAATATTCCGTAAATTTCTTCATTTTACCGCGCCTCAATTATTATCTTCAGTTTTGCCGTGTGTCTTGAAAACCCCGCCCTTGTACAGACTAATCGCCAGCGCCGCCAGAAACGTGAGCAAACTCCAGAAAATCGTTTCCGCCCCGCGGAATTCCAACCGGTGGATGATCCCATAACCTTTGATCGAGCCACCCAACACGACCAGCCCGCCCATAACACAAAGCGCATTGCGGTATTGGCGGTCACCGAAAATCCAGCCGACGACCGCCAGCGAAATCATCGTCACCCCGTGGAGGTACGGCCCCCAGGCTGGAATTGAAGCGGAATCGCTCGCCATCACAATCAACGAACCGCAGAAGAAAGCGAACAGCAGCCAGGCTCCCAGAAGCCGCATCTGTGCCGCAAAACGGTCATCAAACAGAACCCCTCCCAGAAACAGAACCGCCAACAGCAGATGCGCCGGAATAATCCCGTTCATCATTGTAAAATCCGTCTCGATGAAAATGCCGGAGGCCAAGATTACCGCAGCAATACCAGTCAACGCAAACATCAGGGAGGAACGGCACAATATTGCCCGAACCGCCAGTAAAATCACCAGTACAACGCCCAGACTCCAACCCGGCCCAGGCAAAGTACTATAGCAGTTGAACCCGATCTGCGAGGCAGCCATACCCAGCAATGTTACAAAAAACATCACCAGCGCGCCACGCATTCCGCGCAGCCAGGTATAAACGTAATACCCAAGAGTCAGTACCAGGGCCGCCGAAACCGGACGAAAATGTCCCGGGAGCGCTGAAAGAAAGAGCAAGCCGTCGGCGCTGTTTGGAACGTGCAGGGCAAATACCGGCAGCAGCAGGGGAGACAGCAAGGCCAGCACCCAGGCTTTCTTTCCTGTCGAACGTAAACTGTACTCCAGCATAAGCAACGCCATCGTCAGCAGAAACGGTACCAGCATGTAAAGCCCGAATCCCGTTGCCATCCGGGTATATGGACCGACGCCCTTGCCGCCGTAAAAAGAGATGGTGAAGAGGTAAGTCCGAAACATAATCCCCAGTCCCATCACAGCAAAAATGACCATGGGGAAAGCCGGCCAACGCCATGGCGTGCCGTTATCACGGCGATACTCACGGTTGTCGCGAATCATCGGCAGCAGCAACAAAAAGATCAATCCGCCAACAACCGGGAACAGCATCATCCCGCGAATGGCAGGTATCGGATTTTTTTCGTTGGCAATAACCAGTTCCGCCAGTAACCACGGATAACCGAAGAAAAGTATATTTACAAGATAATAAACCGTCCGTGCAAGACGCGGGATCTCAATCTTGATCCCCCGACACAGTAATTCCGACAACCCCAGCGTCAGGCCAAGGCCTCCGGCCAGCCACAACCTTCCGGCCTGCGGCGTATTGATGATCATGCCGTCAATCCCCGCGGAAATAACCATGAACAACATCAGCAGCAGCAAAATTATCGATCTGGCATCGTCCCACACCTTGCCGAAACGGACTATCAACACAGCCGCCCCGGTCATCAGTACCGCATACGCGGCAAGTACCAACACCGGAATCGCGGTGTCGGTGGAAAGATCTCCAGTTCTGAAAATCACCGTCTGAGCATAGAGAATAAGCATTGCACTGATGAGGTAAAGCGGATTCTTGTCACAGATCAGACGCAGCAGCGGCAACAGAATATCACTCAGAGTCACATCTTTCGACTTCACGGTCAGCATCTCATTCAGCGGCACTGCATTCGTCTTCGTAACATCCTCAACAACCACCCC
>QKAL01000179.1 GCA_003246475.1 Lentisphaerota bacterium | reverse complement strand
AACCCCGGGGTGCCCGAAAATTTAAAGAATCCTTTCGGCAGTCGGGCCCGGGTTTCCACCGTAACCGGCAGGTATTCGGATAGCCATTCGGGTGAATTTTCCTGCAATACATATTGCTGTTTACATCGGGTTACTGTCAGTGCATATGGCGCAGGCCGTGACTGATTTTCCTGATAGCTCCACCATTCCGCACCGTCACGAGGATACAACATCGGGTGAAAATCCGGTGTGGAATCGAAATTTTCCCGCATGAACCCGTAACGGCCGAAAACACTGTAGCCGGTACCCACCCCCCCGAAGGGAATTCCGATTCCCCTGATGGTTATGTCTCTGTTACGATCGGAATTTATTTCCGCAGTTTTAAATACTTGCCTGGTCGTCATATGATTCTACTTCTCCGCAATTCTGCATATGAGGCGGCCGAAACCGGCCGCCGGTACCGCAATCCGGGAACTATGCCGGTTGCCGCATTGTGATCTTTCTATTTTTCCGGAATCGGTTCAGCACGGGCTGTTTTTGAATCAATCCGATACAGAACCATCTGCGCCGGATAAACATAGTGGTCGATTTTCGGCCCCTGTGAACCGGAAAGGTCTTCGCTGATGGATTCGTCCGAACGGCCTTCAAATTCGTTGCCTCCCTCCCAGCTGTAGGAGTAATATTTGGCGTCTTTACCCGTAAAGGTGACCATCATTCTGCTGGCTCCGGTCATTTTCAGATTTACCAGCATCACATAACGTTTGCCTTGCGGA
This sequence comes from Lentisphaerota bacterium, assembly GCA_003246475.1. GTDB lineage: Bacteria > Verrucomicrobiota > Lentisphaeria > Victivallales > SZUA-371 > SZUA-371. Next base: position 3,969 of record QKAL01000179.1, on the reverse strand, counting down.
TCGACGAATTCACCAACCAGTATCGGTCCGCCCTCTACTTTTGCCACTAAACCATTTGGAGTAAACGATTTGCATCCTCCAAGCGGCTTCATCCCGGCAAAGGTTACTCGGGTCGAAACCAGTTTGTTGATAATTTTGCCGTAGCGTTTCTGAAAACGTTTTTGAATGTCATACAGATCATAATACGTTTGCGTCTTGTTGAAAAAGTCGTCGTATGGCGAATTGTAATAATTGGATTCCGGATATGGGTGGTACCAGAAAAACCAGCAGATGCCTTTTGCCCCGAATGCGATTGAGGTGTGAAACTGCCAGCGCAGTTCATCGCGTGTTGGATGGCGGTACTGATAATGTCCGACGCAAAGCGGACTATTCCAGAACGGAATGGCATTGCGGATCATCGCTTCACGATACAGGCGCAGATTGTTATAGTAAATGTCCTGCCCTTCCGCATTGTCTTCCATTTGACGGTAGCAATCATAGGAAATCAGGTCAGGCGTTCCCTTTTTCGCATATTCATCAAGATATTTCGGCCATGATTCCGAACCGGCTGCCGACTCCATTCCCTTCCAATAAGGAAGCAGATTGGCAAACGGATGTAATTTCGGCGCCAGCAGTTTCAAACGATGGATTGCCTCAAAAAAGGTGTTTTTCATTTTTGCCGAAGGTTCGTCGCCAGCATGAAAGCCGAACGTGGCCGGATGACTGCCGAATTCCGCAATGGCCGCCTTGGCACGTTTTTCATAGTCTGCCCAAGTTGCCTTACCAGCATTTACGTCATCAGGATAAGATGTACGGCTGTCGGAAATAACCATTTTAATCTTATATTTGGCGCACCAGTCGAGCATATCATGGATGCGTTTGATCTGTTCCGGATTGTCTGCCTGGAAACGCGGTCCCTGGGCAACCGTTATTCCCGCGTCTGCCCATTCCTTTACCGCGGCCTCCGACATCGAATCGAAATTACTTTTGATCCATAGAAAATTGTAATTCCAGAAACTGATTGGGTAACCGTTAGTACCGAGTTCCTCGGTTTTTTCCACAATCGTTTTAACGTATTGCGGAATGTTGGGAGCTCCACCTGCCGGCAGTATTGTCAGACAGGCTATTGCCATTCCCGCCAATCCCGATACCAGTTGCTTCAACTGAAATGAGTGATATAAAAGTTTTTTTACGGCTTTATTCATAAATATATGCTTTCTTTTCGTTTTTTTTATTCAGGCCGGGGCCAAGCCCCGGCTTCGGGAATTACAAACCATCAACGGTGTTATGAATCCAGGTTGTTCCGAAAATCCACGGCGCCAGCCAGGCATCGGGGAACTGTTCGCCTAACAGCCATTGATTATAGGTCATTGAACCGACATGACCATCGGCAAATGCCGCATTAGCCCTGTTGCCATGGCGTAAACCAAGACGCCCCGGACGGTTTGCCGAAATCGGGTTAACCCAATCCAATGGCCGCATCCATGCCAGATTGTAGGTCTCGATAAATGCCACCGTCAGCGACGGATATGAACCTTTACGATTAAGGAATACATCTTTTACGCCAACATCAGTGCCGCCGCCGCTGTCGCCGCCAAGATAATTATTGTATCCGATAGTACCTTGAATCGTTTTGTCATTGTCTTTAGGCATCGTGCAAAAAATGGCGTTTCTGTTCTTTAGATAGGATAGCAGCCCGTTGTCCAGTTCATACCAGTAGGCGCCATGGCCGGTGTATTTTGATACGTCCCACATGACCCAGTAACCGTCATTATCATTCAGATACATAAGGGCTGCACTTACAATCTGTTTATGATTGGATGCACATCCGATGGCTTTTGCTTTGTCCCTTGCCTTGTTCAATGCCGGCAGCATGATGGCTGCCAGAATGGCGATGATCGCTATGACTACGAGGAGTTCAATAAGGGTGAATCGAAATGGGCGACTTACTTCTGACGATACGGGATTTTTCATTTTTTTTATCATTTTGGAAATCTCCTTTGCTGTTATGGTTTATGTCATCTGCAATAAATTATATCACACGAGTAAGTGAATTAATATTAATAAAGATACCGTTTTTATGTGTATTCCTAACATTATGGGCCATTTTCTGCAGAAAAGATGGATTTCGGCAGTTACTCGATCCGCAGTCACAATCTGCCGGAAAATCAGCACTTCAACGTTGCCATTGTCATGCCGTAAAAAATTATCGTTTATATAACAGTTAACTGTTTTTTATTATTTTTATTATCACATATGCAGCCATAAACAATTCAAAGATAGAAACGCACACAACTACGGTCTTTTTGTTAATTACAAATCAGGGGATAACGTTTTATAATTAATGGTATCGATCCTCATAATAGAAACATCAAAAGAAAACAGGAGAATCATTAACCCATAAAATAATACAACTTGAGATTAAATTATGCAATGCAGGATTTAGAGGTTTTCTGCGGTAGGAAAAGGACATACAGACAGGATTGCCAATGGAGAGTATAATGAAAGAAAACGTAAAACGTCTTATTCTATTGATTTTGACCCTCAATATGATCACATGTGGAGGGATGCTTCGGGGCGATTTTTCCGATGGCGACAGTGATGATGATACAACCCTGGGAAATGTTGGAATCGGTACTTCAACACCAGGACAGAAACTGACGGTATCCAACGGACATATGTTACTCAGCGATTCTGAGGGTGGAATACTTTTCGGTCAGTATGGTATGTCGCGGATTGTCAATTATGAAAGCGATGTTACATATAAGACCGGCTTAAGATTCTTTACAGCTCCGGGGGACTGGAATTCTTATGAGCGGATGAATATCACTCCGGAAGGCGTTGTAAACATTAATGATGTCCGTTCTCCAGTTATTGCTCGAAAAGTCAGCGATATTGCCTCGCTGCGTCTGCTTTCCGGTTCTGATAACTTATCGGCCGTACAGGTGGCAGGGTATTATGACGAAGGCGATGGAGGTGGCGGCCCGTTGAGAATCTGGGTGGAAAACGCTGCCGCTGGAACTTATGTCGATAATGGCGGTTCGATAATCGTTCCAACGGGAGGAGATGGTTCCGCAGCCTGGGTTTGGGATTGTACCGGAACCGTCAATGTACTGTGGTTCGGTGCTAAAGGTGACGGTTCGACTGACGATAGCACCGCTATCAATAACGCGATATCTTATACCAGTTCCTATATCCAGAGGGGCAGCGGGACCGGTTCCTTCAATAGAACCATTGGAACACTGGTATTTCCGTCGCGACAGTTTGTCTATTCCGGAACAATGACCTTCGATGTTTACTCGTATTGCCACCTTAAAGGACTTGGCCGTGCGGCAATCATACATACCGGAACCGGGCCATGTATAGACATCGGAAATGGCAGCGACGTGGATATCATGCAAATGGAAATCGACGGGCTCAGCCTGATTCGCATGTCTCGCGATTCCGGTTCCATTGGTATAAGACATCAAGGGGGGCATTTGAATAAGTTTGGTCGTAATTATATTTACGGATTTGAAACTGGCATACAGCATGTTGGTTCGGAAAACATTACCTATGATTTTGGTTATACTGCTATTGCCAATGCCAAATGGGGATTGATTATCGAGACTTTGACAACTAGTGCGGGCGTGATATGGAAGCCGAACAATGTATCCGTTAGAAATGTCTGGATTGGTATCGGCTGTGAGAATGGTATATATATCAGGCAGGCTTCCGCATCGTCAGGGAACCCCGGATCCGGCGGCGTAATTTCCATTGACCATGCGTTGTTCCAAGGCATAAGCAATAAGGCGATAACGGTTGAAAACTCCGGAGAAGTCAGCGGTCTTGGCACCGTTGAGTTAAATCATTGCTGGTTTGAAGACTCCGGAACGGTGTTGGTCGACATCAGCAACTCTAACGTCAGTTTGCGTAATTCGTTCATCTGCGGCCGTAGTACTTCATGGCGGGCCATCGTACTGCAGGATAAGGTCTCTAAAATCAGAATTG
>QKAL01000193.1 GCA_003246475.1 Lentisphaerota bacterium | reverse complement strand
TCGGCAATGCCGACTTTCTGATCTGCCGCACCGTAACCCATCAAAAGATTGTTGTCATCCATGATAACTCCGGAGCAGGTGAACATGCAGGGGATTGTAAAATCCCCATCAAGTTCCCATGCTTCGTTTGCAAACATCAGTCGTTCGGCGGGACGGTGTGTTATGATCGGGAAGCCGTTCGCCTGTTCTTTCAGGATCATGAACGATTGCGTGTAACCCACCTTGTCATCCTGCTTGCCGTGGTAAGGCAGTAACCATTCGCCGGGAGAGAGTTCAACCGGCGGCCAGCTGGCCCCGATGCGGTTTCGTTCCCACTCGAATTCAGGAATGGCCAATAGATGTCGTTCGACGTTGTTTTTCGACAGGTCATCGAGCGAATCCGCTGCAGCCAAAAACATTGACGGCGCGATCAGTCCTGTACCTTCCGGATAATTGGTCGGGTGTTTGGGCCGGTGCAGGCAGACAACCTTCTTTTTACCGCGGATATTGAGGCGGCGGTGAAACAACATCACGTCGCGGTCATCGCTTATGTCTGGATGGTGAAGCGGGCCGACCAGTGTGAATGTTCGATCATAGTTGCGTTTTTTCAGCGCGTCGAGTTCGACGCGGTATAGTAGTGACACCGTGCTGTTTTCGACAACGGCTTTACCCAAGCCGTGTGCCGTATCGAGCGCCCACTCCGGCATACACTGTTGCGGATCATCGTGATCCCAGTAGGGACCGGGCGGGAAGGTACGGCAGGCCACACTTAAATAAAGCTCATCTTCATAATAGAACAACCGTGGATCTTCAATGCATCCGTTGGCATAATTGACGCTTATGCGTCCCAAAATATCGGTGATGAAAATTTCTTCGGATTGGTATTTCAAGGATGGGGCCATTGCAGGGCGGGACCAGTCGGCCTCCCAGCTTTTTCCAGCGTCGCAACTGACTGCATAGCCGAGAAAAATCGGATAAGGTAGCGGTTTGCCGCTTAGCCGTCCTTCCGGCCAAGGCCCGGTGGCACGGAAAAGCATATGCAGGACATTGCCATCCGCCGGATCACGGATAATCGCCGGGTTCAACACCATTTTATCCGCCCAGACACAGCCGGGGCGAGGACCAAGGATGAAATGTTTTTTATAAGTAAATTTTACCATCGGATGAAATTCCCATTATTGACGGAGTTTGAAAGTACGTATTTCGAACGGTTTCAGTTCAATATCAACGGGACCGATCGGAAAGGACGGTTGGTCGTGCCACTCCATCAGGTCGGTTTCACATATTGACGTATTGGCGTTGGACGGGGTGATGATCGCGCGGCAGCGTTGCCCGGTGGTTTCCGCCAGACGGATAACGTGGCAATCTTCCTTCTCCGCCCGCTTCAATACTTCCCAGTTGATCTTTTCGCCGGTAACGGAACATGGCAGTTTTGTATTGTATGCGTCGTATTCCGGCAACAGCAGCGGCGGTTGATTGAGCGATGCGCTTTCCGCCATTACCGATGAATCAGTCAGTGCTCCGATATGCGGGAGAAAACTGTAGGTGAAGAGGTGTTTTCCCTGATCAGCGTCGGGGTCTGGATCCGATGGGGACCGCAATAGATTGAGGTCGAGTACATTACCGCAGACTTTGTAACCGTATTTGCAGTCGTTGAGTAGCGCCGCGCCATAATCCGCTTCGGATAGATCGGCATAACGATGAGCAACCACTTCGAACTTTGCCATATCCCAGCCGGTATTGCGGTGGGTCGGACGCTCGAGATAGCCGTATTGGATATCAAAGCCGGCGTTGGACGCGAGGATGTCGACGGGAAAAGCGACGCGCAACATCCTGTGGTGTTCGTGCCAGTCGACTTCGGTGACAAAATCCAATCGTTTTGAGTTTGCTGACAAAGAAATCGTCTGATGGATCTTTGAAGTCTTTCCTATCTCGAATTCCAGTTGGAGTGTTGCACGTACATGGCCATGTCCCAGAGGGATAATCCTTGTGCACCGGGCATTTTCGAGTAACTGATTTTCATAATAGACGTCAATATCCCAGGCATCGCAGATGTTGGGCTGATCGGCGTAGAGCGAAAGGAGGCTTCCGGGTGTACCGGCAGGAATAACCTCCCGGTGAGCTTCTTTGTCCCAGGCGCTTAAGAGTGTGCCGTCGGACGAAAACTCATAGCGGATGAGATCATTTTCCAGAATATTGCCGGAAATGGGTTGTATAATGACGGTGTTGTCAGCCTTCTGCAGGATCTGAAAATGTTGCGGCGGAATATCGACAAGGGCGAGGACATTGCCGTTTTCCTCCTGAACAGGAAGGCTGTGTCCGGAATTATCGATGGCACCGTGCCATCCCGGCGGCAGTTGTATGACGCCATGGAAAGTCGTGGATAAGGTATTTAATGCTGTGAGTTTATCTTTGTCTCGATGGCAGAGCTTGTCCGCAGCGACGGCAATCAACCTGTCGCACTCCGCCAACGCTTCGGCATGTTCGCGTTCGGTGATCTGATAGACTGTGGTTATGCTGGAGCCGGGAAGTATGTCGTGAAACTGATTGAGCAGCAGCTTCTTCCATACAGCGTCCAATTTGGCCGACGGATATTCGTTCAGCGGTAAACAGGCACAAAGAAACTCGGTTTCGCGCAGCTTTAATTCGAGCTTGCGGTTGTTACGTTTGGTCATGGACTGAGTGGTCAGCGTACCGCGATGGAATTCCAGATAGAGTTCCCCGGACCATGTTTCAAGGGCAGACTCATGCTGGCGGAGCCGATCGAAAAAGCTGTCGGCGCGGCCGAAATTTACCTTGGGGCATCCTTCAAGGTCGCGACAGCGTAAGCCTCTCTCGACGTATTCCTCATTGGGCCCACCGCCGCCGTTGCCGATACCGAACAGGGAGAGGTATTCATCGATGTATGAATTTTCTTTGAAACGGTCTTGTCCTTCGCCTAGCTCCTTGGGGTCAAGCAATGTGTTATAGGTGTTTTCCGGCAGAAAATGCGCCAGAACCCGACTGCCGTCAATTCCTTGCCATTGAAAGGTATGGTGTGGGAATTCATTAAACTGACTCCAGGAAATCTTCTGCGACAAGAAATAATCCACCCCAGCCTTTTTCATGATTTGCGGCAATGCGGCGGAATAGCCGAAGGCATCGGGCAGCCAGAGATTTCTGACATCCACCCCAAACTCGTCCATCCAGAAATTTTTGCCGTGTATTATCTGGCGGATCAGCGCCTCACCGCCAGTAATGTTGCAGTCGGATTCAACCCATCCTGCACCTTGGAGTTCCCATCGCCCCTGTTGAACATATTGCCGGATTTTTTCATATAGCGCAGGATAGTACTCTTTGACAAAGGCATAATGTTGAGGCTGAGATGCGCCAAAAATATAATCGGGATATCTTTCCAGCAAGTCAATTTGATTGGAAAAGGTACGTGCGCATTTTCGTATGGTTTCGGCAACTGGCCAGAGCCATCCGGTGTCGATATGGGCATGTCCGACAGCAGAGACATGCAGATCCGAGGCATTGGCGGGTGTTGCGAACGCTGCAGACAGAATCTTACGTGCGGCGGCGGAATTATTCCTGTCTCCGGCAAAGACATCAATGGCCTGATTCATGGTACGGAGGACGCGGCTGCGACGCGGGCCTTTCTCCGGCAGATAACGCATCAGGCTCAACAGTACCTCACAATCGAGCATAAGTTGATGTAGCTCCGTATCGAAGATCACCAGTTCCAGTTTGGAGACCTTCGGTTCATATGTTCCGTAGCGTTCCGGGCTACCATGCGGCGGCGGTTCCTCCTCACGTTTAATGCCGAAGAGGTCGTTGGCCGCGACATCGAGCCACAGTTCGACGCTTTCGCCGCCCTCGCAGCTTTCGAACAGATGGTAAATCTCCTTGCAATAACTGGCGGCATAGATGGAGTTGTTGGTCAGACTGCCGCGCGGGCAGCCATCCTTGTCGAACACGCAGGCTTCGCCACCGAAATTTAGCCGTGCAGCAACGTGCTTTCCCCTCCAGCTTTCCGGAACTTTCCCTGAGAGGTGGAACCAGGCGCAGTCCCACGGTTTTCCCCAGGACTGTCCGCTGGTGATGGTATTATATTCTCCATGATAACGTTTGGCAAACGGAACTGCGTGGCTGGAGAGGCGGTATTCTGCCTCAAGAGGCGTGGTGTCTACAATTGCCATGCCGTTTTTCAGACGTTGCAGGAACGTCTCACATCTGGCAAATAAAATTTTCCCTTGTTCTTTACGCATTGTTTTAACTTCTATGTCGAGGATTATTGTTTGACAAATGCCAGCAGGTCGGAGAGTTTGGCGGTGGCCAGACCGATTACGTGGTCGCCCCCGGCGTAGTAAACCCACACTTCATCGCCCACTAGCAGATTGGTGCAGCTGAAGACCACCTTGGGGACATCCCCGCGCATTTCCCACATCTCTTCCGGCCAGAGAATCGGTTGGCGCGGCCTGGCAATGACTTTTGACGGATCGTCTTTATCCAGCAGCATTACGCCAATACGGTAGACGTGATCCTGATTGGCGCCATGGCAGAAGGCCAGCCAGCCGGCCTCGGTCTCGATCGGTACGCCATTCATGCCTACATGACGATTTTCCCATTCGTTGTCGTTGCGAATACCGCAGATCATCTTCATGTCTTCCTCGCGCCAGGTCACCATATCATCGGAATAGGCCAGCCAGATATTGGGGCGGCGGCGGTGGAAGGCGCAGAAGCGTCCATTGATTTTGCGTGGAAACAACATGTGATCCTTATTGTCT
>QKAL01000252.1 GCA_003246475.1 Lentisphaerota bacterium | reverse complement strand
AGTGAAAAGGCTTTGGAGGAAATTAACCGCAACGCCATCACCGGTATTCTGAAGAAACCATTTACCGTCAGAGAACTCTTTGATGCGGTGAAAAATATGATGTAATCATATATATTTTCAATCTTCATTGAGGAGAAGGGCGTTTTTTTCTGTTCGTACCACTCCTCTGGATATAAACAACGGGAAATATCGCAGTTTTTTGTGTTCGCGTCTGGATTATCCTGAAAAATAAACCTATAATATGGGGAGTCGTAAACCATCACTTTTTCCGGGGGGAAAAATGCATTTTTTAGTCGTTCATCAAAATTGCGGTTTCAAGGGAGCGGCCGAGGAATATATTTTCCGTCAAGTACAACTGTTAAAGGCCGCCGGGCATAAAGTTTCCGGCATGTTTGAATATGAACTGCCGAATTGTTCCGAATTTGTGGGACTATTCGAGCGGGCCGTACTGTTCAGCCGTTCCGACTGGCGTGGCAATCTGGTAAGGTTCAAGACCGAAGGCATCACGACGGTACTTATCCACCGGATCAGCAATGCCGAATGTCTGGACTGCCTGAATCATAACTTTCGGACTCTGCTCTTTATCGATAACCATGATTATCACTGTCTCAACCGGAAAAAATCTTTTCCATTCTCCGGAAAACAGTGTTATTTCCCGTTGACCATAGGTATCTGCTCTCTTTGCAGCGGACTGATCAACCGCAACCGGAACAAAAGGGAATTTCCATTTATAAATCCATATCACAGGGAACATCTGCTGGATATAACCTGTAATTGCGGCAGAATTATATCCCCATCCGCGGCAATGACTGAAACTTTGATCCTCAACGGATATCCGCCGGATAATATTTTCAATCTGCCGCCGCCGTTTCCCGCTATAACTCCCGTTCCCCCGGCGCCGAAACAGAAAAGTATACTCTATCGTGGTCCACTGGATCATGCCCACGGAATTGATTTGCTGGCGCGTGCTTTGAGTCGGGTAAAAAGCGATTTTACGCTGACGATAACCGGTACTGGGGGGGACTTTTATTATGTCGCTACCCAACTTGAACGATATAAGTTGCAGGAAAAAACTGAGCTTACTGGATATGAACATGATCCGTCAGAGTTTTATGAAAACGCGGATATTGTCGTCTTGCCGTCTCGCTGGCAGGAACCTTTCGGTACTGAGGGGATCGAAGCTTTTCGCTATGGTCGACCGGTTGTCGGATTCAAGGCGGGAGGCATCGGTGAATGGCTTAAAGATGGTGTGAATGGCTTTCTGCTGCCGATTGGCGATGTACAGGGCATGGCAGACAGAATTGAACAGTTGTTGACGCAACCGGAGTTGGCCGGGGAGTTGGGCATGAACGGCTGGAACATGGTCAATGATGAATTCAACCCCGAAAAATATCTGGAATCACTGCAACATATCATTGAGGAACGCCATGTATAAGATATTGTGCAGTGGAATGGGATTTTACAATGAAGGGTCAGGGGTTTTCGAGTACATCCGGGATACGGTCGAGAACCTTTGCCGCCATCATCGGGTGGACTTGCTTCTACTGTCGCGTGATATTCCACTGTTTAAAGTAAAAAGCGCCAATCTGAAGATCATCCCGGTACCGGATAAGCTTGGCAAGCCCTGGCTCAACTGGCTCTGGCATCTCTTCCTGCCGTTTAATATGGAGATGAACAGCTACGACTTTATTTTTCTGCCGGCGGGCAACCGGCGATTGTTCTGGAGCTATCCGCGTCCGACCATTGTCACGATCCATGACCTGGCACAGTTCCATGTCCGCGGGGAACGCAGATGGTTGAAAAATTTTCTTCTGCGCCGCCTGGTTCCGCATCTGCTGAAAAAAGTTCAGGTAATTATGGCGATCAGCGAAAGCACCCGTAATGACCTGTCCCGGTTTTATGGCATACCTCCAGAAAGGATAACGGTAAACTATAACGGCTTTGACAGTGCACGTTACTACTCCGATTCCGGCAAGGATGAACCGGATATTCTCAATAAGCTGAAACTTTCTCCGGGGTACATCCTCTATGTCGCCAGGATCGAACATCCGGTAAAAAACCATATCACTTTATTGAAAGCTTATGAACAGCTTCCCGACTGGTTGAAGAAGAGTCACCCGCTGGTCTGCGCCGGAAGCCTCTGGCACAACTGGGAAAAAGTAGTCAATTATGCCGAAAATTCTCTGGATCGCGAGCGGTTGATATTTCCCGGATTTGTTCCGGATGACTGGCTGCCCTGCCTCTATCATAATGCGTCGCTCTATGTTTTCCCTTCGCTTTATGAGGGATTCGGTTTCCCGCTGCTGGAGGCGATGAGCTGTGGTATTCCAGCGGTCTGTTCCAACCGGTCATCATTACCGGAAATCGGTGGCAACGCGGTAATAACCTTCGATCCGGAATCACCCGAAAGCATAAAAAATGCCATGCAGTCGGTATTGACTGATCCGGTTTTGAAAAACAACCTTATCAGCAAAGGATACAGCCGCAAGGAAGAGTTCAGCTGGCAGAAACATGTGGATAATATTATCGGGGCTTACGAAAGGCATATCAAAGACCATTCCTAAGTCGTTACTGCTTTTTCCTGTTCATTGCTTGACAATTCAAGGAATGTTTATATTTTTACCCCAAACTACACGCAGACTAAACAACGGGAGGGAACAAATGAAAAAAAGCATCTGGAGTAAATTGTTGGTGGCGGGCAGTTCATTCGTAATCGCTTTGTCTTTTAACGGTTGTACGTCTCCACCGGCAGAAGAGACCGTGTTTATTCCGCCGGAATACGCGCATCTGATGAAAGTGCGGGAAGACGCGGCCTTCCAGAAAGCATGGGGAAAACCGGAAGAAATCAGGAAATATGACAAAATCAATATCGCCGTCGTCATATCCCCAAAACAACTCGATGAATCGTGGTGGGCCTCCAACAATATCCGTAACTTGGTGTCTTCCAAAGAAGACGATATGAAATATGTGGCTGAATATACCCGTGATTCATTCCTGAAGGCCTTTGCCAAAAGCAAACACTTCAAACTGGTGGCAAATTCCGGACCTGATACGATGGCGTTGGAGTTTGCCATTGTCCAGTTGGTCCCAAATAAACCCATACTGGGCGCGGTATCAAACCTCAGCAGCCTGACTCCGATCGGCCTGATGATGTTACCTCTGAAAGTAGGCGCAAAAAGTGCTTCCGATGATACCGGCGGCGCCATTGCCATGGAATCGATTCTCCGTGATTCGACGTCTGGGGCGGTCATGGCCGTATTTGCCGATCGGGAAAAAGGCAAGGCCGCACTGTTTAATGCCAAAGAATTTACCGCATATGCCAATGTCCGTGAGATAATCGATACCTGGACCGCGCATATCGTTACCGCACTTGATCAGATTAAGGAAGGGAAGAAAGTCCATATTGAAACCCAAGGTGGGTTCACTCCCATTGATTATTGACCTGATTTTTCTGCCGGACGCGGTTTAAATCCGCTCCGGCAGTCGATTTTATTGAGCAACAACAACCCATTAGACAAAAAACAGGAAGTATCACCAATGAAACGTATTTTGACAGTTAAAGCCGCATTCGCGGCGGCAGTTTGCGCCGCAATAGTTATGCCGTTGCTGTCCGGTTGTAATTCAACCCCGGCGCGAAAATCCGATCCCGCGCCGGAAATGGTCTATATTCCCAAGGAATATCAGCAGTTGATGAAAAAAATTGACTATAGCGGCGTTCAAAAAGCGTGGATTAAACCCGATGAGATCAAAAATTACAGCAAAATAACCGTCGCTGTCATAACCAGTCCCAAACAACTGGCATCCACGGATTGGCAATCGTTCAATTCGCGGTATCTCGTATCGTCATATAACGATGATATGCAATATGTGGCAAAATACACAAGTAACTCATTTCTGGATGCTTTTAAGAAAAGTAAGACACTGCGCCTGACCGCAACACCGGGTAACTCCACGATGGTTCTGGAGTTTGCCATTGTCCAGATCGTCCCCAATAAACCGGTTATCGGAGCCGTGACCAACCTCACCAGCCTTACCCCGATCGGTATCCTGCTGCTGCCGGCAAAACTCACCTTGAAAGGTGATTCCGATAATACCGGCGGTTCAATTGCCATGGAAGCGGTTCTCCGCGATTCCCGGACCGGCGCGGTTCTCGCCGTTTTTGCCGACAGGCAGAAAGGAAAAACCGCCATCTTCAGCGCCAAAGAATTTACTGCATATGCCAATGTCCGCGAGATCATCGACCGATGGACTGCCAACACCGTAACCGCTCTCGATCAGATCCGGGAAGGGAAGAAAATCCATATCAAAGACGAAACCGGTTTTGTTGCATTCGATTTCTGAACCGGTATAAATAACTTTGCATGAGGGGGCATTATCGCCCCCGCCTTTTGCGCCGTACCGACGTACGATCCCCCGTATTGTTTCAGCGCGAGCCCCCCTGACAAACTGGAAAAGTGTCCGGATTACGCCTTCAGGAACCGCACCTGTCTGTTGGAAAAAAAACACCCCGTAATCCTTGAAGGGGATAAGGATTACGGGGCGAGGGAATGGGGCGGATCAGGTCGTCGGCGTTTCCGTTTCATGGATCAGGAAGCGTGCGGGGTCGAGTACAGACACCAGTTTACCCTCCGCTTTATATACGGCAATGGTAAATCTTTCCCGCCGACTGTCGTTGGCTTGCGCGTGCCATGGTTCCAGTATGGCGTCATCAATGTTGAAGATATCACCGGTGGAGTCGACCAGGATACCGAAAGAAGGGCCGATGGATTCCTGAAAGAATATCAGTGATCGGTTGAGTCCCGGCTCGCCGGATAAGCCCAACAGTCGATGCAGATCCAGAACAACGTTGATTTCGCCGCGGATGTTAACGTAACCGCTCACGGTTGATGGAGCATGAAACACCGGAGTGATCGCCGCGGGGTCGTGATGGTCGCGTACTTCCCTGATGCTTGTTGCCTTGACAGCGTATTCATGTTCGCCTACCCGGAACGAGTAATATGGACAGAAAGTCTGTTCTTTCATGATTTTCTCCTATGTTTAGCCAGGAATCCGGCGATATGGCCGAGGAATTTCTCCCGTTCGATTTTAACGATATAATCATTGAATCCGCTTTGCAACGCTGACTGGCGGTCGCGTTCGGAATCCAGCGAGGTCAGGGCGATGGCCGGAATATCGTTGAACCGGGAATCGTTACGGATGGCCTCCACCAGCTGCCAGCCATTCATCAGGGGCATCTCAAGGTCGGAAAGCAACATGTCGAAGCTGTGTTTCGACAGCAGTTCCAGCGCTTCCCTGCCGTTGGCGGCGGTTTCCACCTGATAGAGGTCGGATTCCAGGTACTTTTTGACGAGCTGCCGGAAAAATGGGGTATCTTCTGCCAGCAGGATACGGATGGCACGGTTGTCTTCCTGCCTATGCTTGACATGTCCTTCGGCGGCAAACCATTCCGGCTCGATTTTTTCGATTACCCGGTAGATGTCGGGAAACACTGTAAGTCTGCCGTTCAGCATGGCGGTCCCCAGAATGCCGTCCTCGGTATACCCGCAGTGCTGGAAGTTGGCGACGGCATTTTCGATATTGTGAAACGATGACGCCAGAATCCCGAACGGTCGTTTGATATGTTTGGGAAGGATCAGAAACATGTCTTCGTTCATTTCGCATGGCGAAACCTGCAACGCCTGATCCAGGCTGATGACCTGGGTCGGGGTGCCATCGATGGAGATGAAACGACGGTCGCCGATATACTGTATATCCGCCGGATCAATGCAGTCTACCCGCTTCACCAGAGCCAGTGATACCGCGAAGTTTTCCTTTGTCCCGCTGCTGAAAGTCAATACCCGCTGGGCATCATCGGAACGGGCCACCACCACCTGCGGCGTTTGTCTGTTGACGTTGCAGTGGATCTGTCCCAGCATGTGGCGGGCGATCCCATCGATGTCCAAAATCAGAGATACCGTTCCGTCACCGAGGATCATGGTTCCCTGATAACATCTCAGGCCCTTCAATACCGGATGCATCGGTTTGACCACGATCTCCTCGATCCCGAGGACAGAGTCGATCGCCAGTCCATAACGTTTGGTGCCGACTTTGACCACTGCGATATTTAGTGTTGTCACCGGCTCACGGCGCACCGGGGCAGGGCCGTCAGCGGTCCGCGGTTTGGCCGATGATAGTACGTCTTCGAGCCTGACCAGCTGGAGCAGATTGTCGTGATGGCGGAAAACCTCCTGCCGGTTGAATATCTCGATACGCTCCGCCGTTTCCTTCCCGAAAAGGCATATGACCTCTTCCAGATTGATTTGCGGGATGGCATAGCGACGTCCGCCGGAGGTGATTATCAGACTTGGCATGATTGCCAAAGTCAGCGGCAAGGCCAAACTCAGAGTCGTTCCTTGTCCCGGCGCCGAATCGATGTCGAGGGTGCCGCCGAGTTTCTCGATACTGGTTTTGACCACGTCCATACCGACGCCGCGGCCGGAAATGTCGCTGACCTGGGCGGCCGTGGAAAAGCCCGGCAGCATAATCAAGCTGATGATCTGCTTGGGCGTCATCAACATTAGTTCTTCTTCCTTGCGCAGCCCCTTTTCCAATACTTTGTGCCGGATTTTTTCCGGGTCGATGCCCCGGCCGTCGTCGGCGATGGATACGATGATCTGTCCGCCCTCGTGTCTTGCTCCGACGGTGATCCGTCCTACCGGGGGTTTTCCGGCGGTAAGACGTTCAGCGGTACATTCCAGCCCGTGGTCGCAGCTGTTGCGGATAATATGGGTAAGTGGGTCGGCCAGCGATTCAAGTATGGTCTTGTCGACTTCGACTTCTTCGCCGGATACCGTCAGGTCAATCTTTTTATCGAGCCGTTTGGCAAGGTCACGGGCGATACGTGGAAGTTTGCCGAAAACATTGCCCAGCGGCTGCATTCTGATTCCCATGATGGAGGTCTGCAGTTCGGAGGTTACCGCGTCGAAACGGCGGGAGATTTCTTCCTGCATGCTGTTCCGGCCGGTGAAGTGCTGGATGTGCTGGTTGCGGATCAACACCAGCTCACCGGCAAGATTCATCAGTTGATCCAGAACTTCCACATTGATGCGGACTGTCTCATTGCCGCGTGAGGATGGTACGTTTTTCGCTTCTCCGGTTCTTTCCGCTGCAACTTTTTCGGATGCCGCTTTGACTGGCTTTGCCGGGGGCGTTTGGACGGGAGGGGCAGGGGCGTCGGCAATGTGAAGGGGTGCTTGCTCATTTTCCGGGGATAGCAGTACCGCGGTGAATTCCGGGGCGGTAATGATGTCGTTAATCAGGTCAGCTTCAATCATTGTTGCCAGCAGTACAGCGCTCATGCCGTCTTCATCGTGTTGTTCGATGATGTAACCGAAATTCAACATTTCAGTTTCGGCACCTTTAAGTTCTTCGACGGTTCCCGACATCCGGATCTCGTAAAAGCAGGTATATTCCGGCGGCAGATCCGCCAGTTGTTCCGGCGTGGGAAAAGAAAAGAAATAAGTTTTGGATTGTGCGGATGGCGTTTTTTCTCCGATTGGCGCAGCGGAGGTATTTTCTCCGGAAAGTTCTGCCAGCAGCGGCAGGAGCGAACGGTATTCCGGTATGTTATCACTCTTTCCCGCCGACAGTTCCGCCAGCATCCGGTTCAAAAAGTCGGTTCCGCGCAGAAGCGCGTCGATTACTTCGCTGCCGGACTCTCTCGTTCCCGCCCGGATCAGCGAGAGCAAATTTTCCATGGCGTGGGAGAGTTCGGCAATAGCTTCCAGATTGAGGAATCCCGCCGTCCCTTTGATCGAGTGGATCCCGCGGAACAATTGGTCGATGACCTCCGGACCGGCGGTCTGTTCTTCCAGCAGCAGGAGGCATTTTTCAGCCTCCTCCAGATGCTCGCCGGCTTCTGATATGAACTCGTCGATAAGATTTGAGTCAATTTCCATGATCTATACTGCCTGTAATGAGGTTATGCGGCTTCAGAACGGACGGACGACATGGGCGCACCAGTTAAGTCCGGGGTATTCGCGGTATCCCTGGGTTTTCGATGAGCCGATAATGTACTTTTGTCCGTTATGTTCCAAAAATCCGGCGGCCGATTTGCCGTTGCTCAGTGCAGAGCACTGCGGCGGCAGCTGCAGCGTACTGCCGATCGGGAAATTTTCCACATCGGTTGATTCGATGATGACATTACGGCAATTGGTATAGAAGGCAACGCTGCCGGGAATATATTTGCCGTCGCGGTTTTTGGGCAGGCAGCAGCGCAACATTTTTCCCGCTTCGGTATCCCAATCGAACATGACGCCGAGGACGCCGATGGCCTCGGCACTGTGTTTCCCCCCTTTTCGCACGCCTCCAGCATAAATCAGGCTGGAGGATTTGTTCTTCTCCAGTTCCGAGTGCTGGAGGTCCTGAACCGTAAATTCGGTCGATTCCCGGGTCTGGATACCGTTGACGAACCATTCATGGTCGGCAACGTTGAGATTCTGCAGGCGCTGAAGCTGCGCCGTGTTGGAACAGGCTACAATTTCACCGCGTGAATTGGCCAGTACCAGATTACGGTACATGGTGTAATTGCTGTTGATTACTTTCAGTCGATCACTGGCGCGGCGGTAATTATCCTCTGTAGGGGATCCGAGTGCTTCCCACAGATAGCGGTCGGTTGACCACCAGCGGATATCGGCGGCACGTTCAAAAAGATTGCGGTCAATCAGGTCAATGGCCTGATGGCTGAAGGTTTGCAGCGTACGGAAATTAAGGGCAAGTTCCTCGATTGCCATTTCCTGCAGTAGTTTTTCCATGCAGCGGGTGGCGAAGTCGCCGGTTTTGGTGATCTGCTCGAATACCGGTCCAAGGGCCTGACCTCTCGCGCCTAGCTCGGTGGCGAAAAGAATACCGTTGGTGGAGATCAGCTGAAGGGTGCGTTTGTCTTTCTGGACATGGCGGTAGGTCTTCTTGTTGATGTCGGGGGTGATCTGTGACGCCATCAGTTCGTTGATGTCCACGTCGAGTTCAACATTAGCCGACTGGTTGTCAAATATGACATTTTTGAGGACCGCCAGATGTGAGTACCACCCCAGTCCCTGATAATCCAGATATCCATCGGTACGGGCCGAAAAGATGGCCGATTCCCTGCCGCCAATAACGACATAACTGCTACATGTTTCTCCCGGTTTGAGCATGCGATGGCACTGTGGCAGCATTGCCCGGTTTCCTGGTTCAAATAGATATTCGTCGCTGCCGGCGAGAATGCGCCCCTTGCTATCGGTGAAAAACGCATACCAGCCTTCTTCCGATGTTCCGTTTTTGTCCTTGGGCAGCTGATCATTGAGGATGATTTGTGCTTCGCCCTGGAAGTCAAAGAATACTCCCAGCGCTCCGATGACTGGTCCGTCGACAACGCCGTTTTTCCTAACTGCGGTGGAGTATACCAAAGACTCCTGTTCTTCTAGCAGAGAATGCTCCAGATCAAGTGCGCAGTAATTATTGCCGTTTTTGGTTGCCACCGCCTGGGAGAACCAGGGGCCGTCGGCAATGTTGATACCCTGAATGCGTTTGCGGTTGGAGCGATTGGAATTGGCTATGACATTGCCGGCGTTGTCGCAGAGGATGAGGTCGCGGTAAAGAGTATAGGAGCTGTTGATGGCTTCCAGGCGGTCGCAGGCGAAGTCCACCAGGGGATGAAGCTTGCGGCATTCGTTCAACGTACGGCTAAGCAAATCCTGCAAATTGGCGTCATCGGCCTTTTCTGCCAGTCTGATTATATCCGGAAAATGTGATTCCAAACGCGTGAATAGTTCGGCGGAAAGAGCGACCTTGTAGTCTTCCGCAAATTCCTTTTTGAATGTTTCCAGCTGGATGCGGTCCTCCTCCCCAAGGCGAGTCCCTTTTTTGCCCGGAGCTGAGTTGGCAAGGGTGGTTGCCAGAAGCTTATCCAATGCCTCGAACTGTTTGCGGACACTGTTACAGTGTTCGACACACTCGCAGAAAGCGGTTTCCATTGCCCACCAGCGCACGTCACAGGTTCGTTCCAATAGGTTGCGGTCCATGGTGTTGATTTTGCCGTAGGCCATGGTGGAAAGGATCATCCGGAAAAACTCTTCTTTGGCCAGATAGAACTGTCCGAAAAGATTCTTGGTGCCGGTCAACAGTTCGCCGCGAAACGTTTCAACCCGATTCATCAGGTCTTTAATTGTGTCCTGTTCCTTGGCGGTGCGGCCGATATCCAGTGCCAGACTTTTTCCATGGTTGCAAATCGGCAGAATAACGTTAAGCTCGTTGACAATCTGCTCATAAAATTCCCGGTGCTCATCGGTGATGACAGGGTCAAAAATCGAAAATTTCTTATCACCTTTCTTGTCGATATTCATACTGCGACTCCTCTCTTTCCCTTCAGGACGCAATTTAATAATTGCGGCATTCCCCTGAATTTCTTTTCCCGGATTACGTTTTTGCAATACAACAAATACGGAATCACCATTACTGCCTACTGTTGCTCTGTCTCTTGAAGTGCAGAATCTGTGCCATGAATTGTTTGTAGTTTATAAGATGTTTGTATATAAGGCAATATGATTAATTTCTTATTGACAGTCATTAAATTTTTATCTGATGATTTGCGACAAAATTGTATTATTCGTCAATGTGATAACAAAAATGTTGAAAATTGTTTATGGCCTTTTGGGGTTGTGGCGGGTTGGAATGAAACAGGCGCAAATATATTCAGAAGATTAATGTGCGTCGGTGTTTATGACGGATGTGTCCGATTATATATAACGATTGAACCCTATGTCATGTTTGTTCATTTTGGGTTTATGATTATCCCGATATTTTTCCCCTTAGGTTTGGAAAAAAACTCATTTACTGCTATACTTACTGAAGTTCCTGAAAATTCCTGACGAGGTCTTGATGATAAAATGGTTTAACAAACACTTTTCTCCGATAATCTTTATTTTTTCGGCAGCGATCGCGGTTACGGTTCTTTTGACTGGAAACCATTATCATCTTTTCGGAGTACCGCCGCCGGGGACGGATCAGCTTTCCATGCTTAAGGCGGCGGTGGGCATGTATAACGGTTATATGCCGGAACGCGGTTATCTCTATTCGCCATCATATACAGTGTTTCTATACGTTCTGGTACTGCTGACTCAAGGTCAGTTGTTGTTGATGATGTTGCTGCAGAGTATTGTATGTGCCTTTACTCCGGTCTTTGTCTACAAATTGTGCCGCGCCATGCGGATGGGATTTGTTTCCGCACAGCTGGCCGCAGTGCTGCTATGTCTGTATGCCCCCTTTACATTGCTGGCGGTGGCGCCGTTGCGGGCAGGGCCGTTGGGCCTGTGTTTTCTGCTGTTTGTTTACCTGTTGGTGCGGGGATATTGTTCTAAAACGTTGTGGCGGATAGCTCTTTCAGGTGTTTTCGGCGGACTGTGTATTTTGGGGCGGGAGACTTTTCTTCCGGTTATGGGTGTTCCCCTCCTGCTGCTGTTTTTTGGCGATGTCCGTCGTCGGATCAACCGGAAACAGTTAGTCGTTTTTGTTGCAGCGATCATCGGTACGTTGCTGCCGGTGCTCCTGTATAATTATATTCGTTTTGAAACTTTTTCAATAATTCCGGGTCATTTCAACAACATTCTTGGCAGCTTTCACGGTGAAAGGGCGTTGAATCACCGTGCGGAGGCGGTTTTTTCCGTTATGCGTAATATCCCGCATCAGATGTATCTTTTCCTGAGTTCATACGAGTATGACAACAGTGTGTCTGTCTATGCGCATCAGGAAGTGATTCTGCCATTGCGATTGATGTTTATCCCCTACAACCTTTTGGTCGGATTGGCGTTGATCGGGATATGGCGGTATTGTCGCAATCGCGGCATAGTTCTGGCCGGATTAATGGTTTTTGGTTATGCGGCGACCATGCTCTATTTTGACCTCTATTACCGTTACCGTTTTCCGATGGTTCCGGTGCTGATCGTACTCAGCGGCCCGGGGTTGTATTACCTGCTGACGCGTCGTTCGTTGCGGCAGCTTGCGATTCCGCTGCTGCTACTCCTGATCTTCCTGGTGTTGACCTGGGACAGCCCGTCAAAGGCGCGGCGTCCGCAGGAGCGTTATGCCGTGGTTCAGGTGTTTATTGTCAACAAGATGTATGATCGGGCGGAGTCGTATATCCGGCAGTTGCGGCGAGAACATATTCCGGTAAGGCCGGTCCTGCCGAATTTGATCCGGGCTCTGCATGCCGATGGTGAAACAGCCCGGGCGGAAACTTTATACCGGGAGTTCCGGCAGTTGGAGCTTGACGGTGATAATCCAATAAAGGAATAGATTATGTCTGCTGATACGATAAAATTATCGCCGGAACTTGAGTCATATTATGCCGACCGAAAACTGATGTGGCGCAATATGGCTTTGATCATGACGGCCAACGCCGGTTGGGCGGTGAGTTTCGCCTTTCTCAATCCATTGATGTTGTTGTGGATGAATAATCATGGGATCGGTGAAAAAACCTGTGGGATGATGTTGGCAGGCAACTCCTGGGCGGTGAGTTTTCTGGTCATGTATTTCGGATGGAAGAGCGATAATTTCAAATCCCGCTGGGGACGGCGCCTGCCGTTTCTGCTGGCATGCGTACCGTTTATAATTTTCAGTATCATACTGTTTCCGTTATTTGTATTAATCCCCATGCTGGTTTTTCTGTTTATCATGCAGCTGCTGGCTTCCGATGTGAAGCGTTCGATCCTGCCCCTGCTCACAATTGACTGCGTTCCTAAAAAACTGCTGGCGAGGATGATCGGCTTGAATCTGATGTCCAGCGGGCTGGTTGGATTTTTGGGCATCAGATATGGAGTGAAGCTTGCTGACGTCGCGGAATGGCTGCCTTATCTGTTGGGTGCGGTGATTCTTTGCGTTACCACCTGGGCGGCCTCCTTCATTAAAGAGCCTCCGGTTAAAGTGGCGGAAAATCCCGGTACATTCAAGCCGTGGTCGGCTTTACAAGTTGGGTGGAAGGACAAGCGTAATATTGTCATGATGCTTGGCGTGGGGAGCATTCACAGCTTCATGGTTCTCTACGAGACCTGGGTGTGGCTCTATGCCAAGAACAGTTTGGGTTTCAGCCGGGGCGACTGTGCCGAAAAACTTTCCTGGAGTCCGCTGATCGTCGCGGTAATGGCGTTGCCGATCGGCTGGCTGATTGACCGTATCGGCAGTAATAAGGTTGTGATTGTCTTCTGGCTGATGGAGCTGGTGGCGTTCTTCCTGTTCCTGCAAGTCGGATCGCTCAATGGATTGCTCGCACTGGCAATTATGATGAGCTTTGTCAATCCGCTCTATAATGGTGCCGACGTCATGGTATACAAATCGGCTCATCCTTCGGTAATCGGGTCGATTACTTCGTCCAATTCGTTTCTGCGGAACATGTATATTGGCCTGCTGATTTTTCTGTCGGGTTTATTGATTGAAAAGACGGGGAGCTATAAAGCGGCTTTCCTGATGGGGATCATTCTCAGTACGGCAGGATTGTTTTTGCTGGGGGTATATAACTATTTGATCCGGATCGGCAACCGGCAGGAAGCTGCCGCTGCGGTCGAGGCGGAAAAAATTTCCTGATGCGGAAAAAACGGCATGCGCCGTAAGATGTGTTGTAAAAAGCTACAAGAGGCGGCAAACGCCATTGGTCTGCCCCAATAGCTTTCAGCTAGCTCTGCATGGACATGACTTCTTTGTATGCTTCGAGAAGCTTGTTGCGGATTTCTTTCATCAACTGGAAGGACACTTCCGCCTGTTCCATTTTCATCACGACTTCCTGTAGGCTATTGGAGTCGCCGGATGCCAGGTTCTGTATGGATAAGTCGGCCTGTTTCTGTGCGGTATCAACATCTTCGATGAGCTTGGTCAGCATGCCGCCGAATTCGCCGCCGCCGTCCTGTGGAGTCGATTCGATGCCGAAGGATTCGCTTGAACCGTTGATTTCCTGCATTTGCTGCAGAAGCGCGTCATTGGAAATACTGTCTATCATTTTCACACCTGCCGAACTTTCGTTCTTGATGATTCTCTAATTCATTCTACATTGTATCGGTCAAAAAAGCAAATTATTTATGCCTTCATGATATCAATCGTCTTATCCGCCATTTTCCGGCTTTCCCGTAGGATGGAAAGATTTGCCTCATATGCTCGGGTTGCGGTAATCATATCCACCATTTCTTCCATCGGAGATATGTTTGGGGTCATGACCATGCCGTTTTCGTCGGCTTCCGGGTGGAACGGCATGTATTCCATGGTTGGCTTTCTGCTGGTGTCGTTGGCTATTTCAGCCAGGCGGACACCGCCGAGGTCGCTGAGGTCATTGCCGCCGAGCTGTTCGTCGTAGACGCTTTCGAAGATTGCGACTTTGCGCTGGTATACGTTGCCTTCTTTTCCCACTGATTGCGCGTTGGCCAGGTTATTGGCCACAATATCCATACGTGCGCGTTCGGCATCCAGAGCTCCCGAACTGATTCTTCCTGCTGGTATTAGGTCAATCATTTTGTCGCTTCCTCTACTTGATTGCCGATTTCAGGATGCTGATACGTGTCTTGAATGCCTGGGTTGCCAGGTTGTAAAACACGCTGTTTTGCATCATGTCGTTCATTTCTTCGGGTAGTACCACATTGTTGCCGTCATTGCCTGGGGCGTTGGTGGTGTCTTCCTCGATCTTGGGTTGGAGATCGCTGACCTGTTCGATGTCGCCGGTTTGGATCGCGTTGGCGAGCTGCTTCCGGAAGTCAAGCCGTAGACGGGTGTAGTTCGGCGTTTCGGCATTGGCCATGTTGTTCGCAATCACCTTCTGTGATTCCATGGACAGATCAATCAACTTTGAGTTGAGTCTGCTTGTCTCATCAAATACCAATGATTCTATACTCATGATCTGTTTCCTGCAGCGTTTTTCGACAGTTTAGCCGACTTTGATTTCGTTGGCTTTCAGCTTTTCCATGCCTTCCCAGATGTTGAACCTGACCGGATAGACGCTGGCTTCAGGGACATACTGGATACCGGTTGAGTTCTTCATGTTAAGTACAATCGGACTCATCAGGTTGGCAGTAAATTTCTTGATGTCGTTATTCACCGTTACCAGACTGATCAGCAGGGAGTCGCGGGGATCTTCGAGCTGCAGAGTCTCAATATAGGACTGTGGCAGTTTGATCGAATAATCAGGCTTGAGCAGAAAGGTTTCCACGCATACGAACGACAGTCCGCTGTTGTCCAGCGTTTGCATGAACATGAACGGTGCCACTTTTTCATTTAAAAGAAATACATATTCCTTAATCTTGCCAAAACCGATAATACCTTCCGGAAAATGGAAGACGTTTTCCGGTTTGACCGGTTTGACGACGCAATGGCCGTCATTCTCGATTTCCATAATCGAGGCTTTCGAGAAATTAATCGTTGCGTTCATTTTCTTACATCCTGTTTTGTTTACGCTTTAATTAACCACACGTTGCTTTTCTAGCATAGGCCGTGCCAACATGCCTCAACGGTAATAGATCGATGCTTTATCCATTACAGCTCAGCATGTTGATTATGTGTCAGACGCAACAAATGTGCCATCCGGTAGATATTTCAGTCGGAAAATAATTCCGACTTGAAATGATTTGAGGTTATGGGAGTGTTTAAAAAAATGAAAAGGTTGTCATAAAAAATTCTTTGGGCAAAACGGTACGGGCGCAAGCATGGGAACGATGTCGGGAAAATGAACCAGGTTGATAATGCCTGTTTCACTGTTTTTTGCGGAATTTACTGCCGGGAGACCAGCCACGCTGGTCTCGCTGTCAGAAATAGTTTTAGTATTTAAAGGATATTATTTGCGGATTTGTTGGAAACGATAGCGGGTATGTCAGCAAAAAACTCGACGGTTGAGATGTTTTTCTCAATGTTCAGGTCGATTGTTGCCGGCTCAAGGAAAATATTGGTCTCACCGATGGGACGACCTTCGCCCAGTATCCGCGCCATGGTGTCGCTGAGGTTGATAAGCAGGCAAAGATGATAGTCCAACTGGTCTTCGTCGGAGAAATCATATTCCCAGAAGTTGTGATGACGCTCGATTGCCGACAGGGTCAGGTCGTCCATTTTCCACTGTTGACCGAGCTTGACGCCAATCTGTTCATGGCGACCGGCGAAAATGGGGTCGAACATGTCTTCAGTCACATCCGGTTTCAGTCTTAGACAGAATCTCGGGTCGAGGGAGAGTTCTTTGAGAATACCGAGTTTGCCGATATCATGGAGCAGGCCGGCAAGAAAAGCCAGTCCGGGCTCGGGAAAATACCGCTGGCTCAGATAACTGGCGATAATCGCCACAATATAGCTGTGGCGGATAATCTTTCTTGCCATGTTGCCAAAGCGACGGTCGTCGGCGAAACTGATTTTGATTGAATACAACTGCAATAAAGCCCGGATATTGTTTTTGCCCAGTCGGAGCAGGGCCGGGTATAGTTCAGTAATGGTGAAGCCCCGGTTGTAAAGCGATGAGTTGATACTGCTGATGAACATTCCTGTAAGGGATGGGTTCTTTTCGATGATGGAAGAAACCTCCATATAATCGAAATCCTGCCGTTCCAGCAAATGAAACACCTCAATGATCTGGGCCGGAATGGTGAAAACCGGCAGATCTCCGGACGCGATCTTCTTGTTAAGATGTTCGATGGCTTGATCTACCGTTACCGCATCATACGCCAGTTTACGTTTTTCCGGGTCGAAATCCTTATGCCCTTTGTAGCACCACCAGTATTCTTTGTCGTCAATTTCATCGTTGATGAGTCCCTGTTTGGCGAGGACATGACGCGGGATTCCATTCGGACCGAATATTTCGCCGATATTTATTTTCGAGGTAACAGGGTCGACGGAAAGATTATCGTTGTCGGTTATGGTCTTGTCCTCATCATAATCATAATCATCGTTAGAATCGTCGGGGACGGATTTTTTGCTGCGCTTGCCATACAGCATATACTTAAAGAGACTCATCTGTCTATCCTATACCCCTCGTTAAAAATTAAAATTAAAAAACCATATCTAATATAGCATGGTTGTGGAATTTTTCAAGATGTTGATACTAAACTGTATATAGATAGTGTAATTGCCTACTTGCACACGTATTTATTTGAGGTTGGATAATATTTATTTTTTTAAAGTTATGGACATTAGTGGACATTGATGGAAGTTGGTGTATATTGTCTGACTTGCCGGAACAGTGATTTTTTGAAGCCCGTCAGGATAAATCGGGAGCTGAAGTGGATTTAAAACTCAAAGATGTTGCCGATATGTTGAAAGTATCGGAAAAAACCGTTTACCGCTGGGTAAATGATAATCTGATCCCTTATTACCGGATAAATCGGCAGTACCGTTTTAACCGGGAGGAGATCAAGTCCTGGCTGCTGACCAGCCGTATTGTGCCGGGGGGACAGGTTGCTGCCGATATCAGTGCTGAACAACAGGTTGACATTATGAGTTGTGTC
>QKAL01000218.1 GCA_003246475.1 Lentisphaerota bacterium | reverse complement strand
AATTTAGTTTATAGGTATCTATTCAGTACTCTTCGCTAGGGCATTCGAATGGCAAAGATATATCAATTCAGAGGCAAGGATAGAACGTTTAGGCAGATGATTTCTGCCGGTCGCATAACAGACAAGATCAAAGTAACTCTGCAAAAAGCATATCTACGCCACGAAGCTCTCTATCCTGACGATCCGGATACTGCCTTCATAAAAAAAATGCTTACCCACAAATACATGCTTTCAACTGCAGAAAAGGAACTCCTGACCGAAATACTGAAATACGAGATCGAAGAAGAGGAGTGCCCTAACGGTATTTTGGATATTACATTCAGGATTTGACTTTGACCGAATAGAAAGTGCTATCAATTACCCAGTACTGAAGATATTGAGCAACTTTCCAGCACTGAGTGCCGGAACCTTCTCAGGAAACACCTTTACTATGCCATTCCGATGACGGTTTAGTATTGCCAGTTCACACCTTAATTTTCATCGATTCTATTCAAAAGAGTGAGACCACTTCTCTCTGATCAGCTCGTTATTTCGAAGAGCAACAAGCAGCTTTTTCTGCACGGTAGCAAACATCTCCAGACCAGCATGGGAAAGCTTAAGAAGCTCCTTCACCGACTGGGGGACAACTTCGACTGTTTCAAGTAGATTTTTGAAATAGGTTCGACCATGCAGCCGTTTCTTTGGGTTCTCCGCACCTGCTTCCATGAGCAGTCCCGAGATCTTGTTTTTGACGTTTATTGCCATGTGCACTACGTGATTTCGATAGCGCAGGACCCGTCTCAACTCCCGCATCTGCTCAGGGGCCATGTGGCGCTTGAGGAATAAGATAGACGCGCAACAGATCGCAAATCTTTTCGGCATCTGCCCTGTCATTCTTATTCTTTGCCGTTGTTATTGCTTTCAGCATCTCAGGATGGGCCACGACGAGATCCTTTGCATACGGTTTCAGAAAGTCATACATCCACCCGGTGAACAGTGTCGCTTCCA
The DNA here is from genome assembly GCA_003246475.1 of Lentisphaerota bacterium. Classification (GTDB taxonomy): domain Bacteria; phylum Verrucomicrobiota; class Lentisphaeria; order Victivallales; family SZUA-371; genus SZUA-371. The sequence continues at coordinate 3,789 of QKAL01000218.1, read as the reverse complement.
TTGCAGCGACCCATGGCTGCGGCAGACTCTTTATCCACCTCAGCAATGCGGTTTGGTTAGCATCTAACGTTCCCCGGGTGACGATAACACCGTCACCCGTTTTGATCGTCTCCGGTTGCAGGCAAAACCTTCCGAAAACTTGACACCTATGCATAGTGCCATACCATATAGTCAAATCAAGGAGTGCATCAATCTCGTAACGTGTTCCCGTTGATGATGCCACGCGGATTCCTCCTGCCATCCCTCGTCTCGGGCATGGTGATTATTGGGATTGAAAACAGGATTTCAGTGTCTGACCGATCAATTCCCCCCGCAGACCGATCAATTCCCCCCGCAAACAGGTACGTTGTAGTAAAAATATTGGTCGGCACTTGGGACAGGATTTGCGTAAATCACTGTTAAGGAGGCTCAGTTATGACAAATCGTCCTAATTTCATACGATCTTTTTTTCACCGAATATCCTTTTCTTTTGTCGCAGCATTGATGGTGATGTCGTTTGCGGTTTCGGCCGGAACGGCATACGCGTCCAATAATGACGCAACTCTCAATGGTGTCGTGGAAAGCGACGGGGTTGGTTTGGAGGGTTATGAAGTTTCATTGTTCGCCAGCTTCACGGATCACCCAACCGATTGGCGGCTCTTGGGTTCCGGGACCAGCGATACATTCGGCAATTTCCAGATCACCTACTCGTTGCCGAAGGGGAAGGCGAAGAATAAACAGCCGGTTCTGTTTGTCGAAGCCGAGCGTGGACAGGTAATGCTGGCAAGTGCCATCGGCGTGGGCTCCGGCGCTCTATCGGACGTGGTCGTGAACGAACGCACCACGGTCGCAACGGGAAACGCTTTCGCGCAGTTTGTTCGCGGTCGAGAGATCCGGGGCAACACCCATGGCATGATCAACGCCGTGGGCATGGCGGCCAACCTCGCAGACCCGCAAAGCGGGGAGGTGGGGATTGTATTGTCCATGTTGCCGAACGGGATGGAGACCTCGACTCTCATGACCTTCAACTCGCTGACCAATGTGGTGGCGGGCTGCGTTACCGACTCGGCCAACTGCTCCACATTGTTCCAGGCAACCACACCGGCTGGCGGGCCGCCACCTGCCAACGTTCTTCAGGCGATCGCAAACCTTGTAAAGAATCCGTCTTACCCTGGGTACCCCACTAATGCGGATGATCCGGTTTTCATGCTGTCTCAGGCGAATCCGGTATACCAGCCTGCGCTACCTAACAGACCGACGAACTGGCTTCTGTTCCTGAAAATCACCGGGGGGTTCTACAGCCTTCAGGATGCCGACAACCTCATGAACGGGCCGGGCAATATGGCGATCGACGCGTCCGGCTTCGTGTGGGTGAATGATAATTACGTTCCCCAGCCGGAGGGCCACTTCGCTTGTGCCGGCCTCCGTCTGTTGAAGTTCTATCCTTCGGGACAGAATTTCCCTGGGTCGCCGTATTTCGGCGGCGGGCTCAGCGGCGCGGGGTACGGCATCACGCTGGATCCGGAGGGCAATGTCTGGGTCGGCAATTTCGGGTTCCAGGATCCGCCCTGCGCATTACTCCCCCAGGCGTCGCCGCAAAACAGCGTCTCCCTCTTCACGCCGGAAGGCATCCCGATCTCTCCCGACACCGGATACACACAGGGAAACATTTCCTGGCCGCAGTCAACGGTGTCGGATCGCAACGGCAACATTTGGGTAGCCAACTGCGGAAATGATTCCGTCACAAAAATACCAAAGGGAAACCCCGAGAGGGCTTTCAACATTCAGGTGGGACTCACACCGACTGCCGGCGATCCGCAGATGAAGCCGTTCGGAATTTCCATCGATCTAGAAGGCAATGCTTGGGTCAATGACAACCGAAGCAGCACGATTTCGATCATTTCCCCAGAGGGCGAACTTATTGAGACTTTGTCCGGCACCTTCAACGGCAATACGGTCCTTAGTCACCCGGTCGGAAACGCCGTCGACAGCCAGGGCAACGTCTGGGTTGCCAACTCCGATTGGCTCGATGCCCCATGCCCGACACGGACGTCGCTCGGCACCGCCTCGAACCCTTCGGTGACGATGTTCCAGATGAAAAGCAGAGAACCCTACGGAGGCGAGGCCTTCACCGGCGGCGGTCTCACACTCCCATGGGGGATTTCGGTCGACGGGGATGACACCGTCTGGGTCTTCAACTTTGGTGCCACGCCTCCACTCAACGGCCCCTTCGATACACCGACCGGGATCAGCCGCTTCTGCGGCGTCAGTACCAGTAAATGTCCCGCGGGCATGAAGGTCGGTGACCCGATTTCGCCGCCCACCGGCTACAGGAGCGACGCTTTGGAAAGGATAACGGGCGGGCAGATTGACCCGTCGGGCAACGTCTGGCTGGTGAACAACTGGAAGATAGATGTCAATCCGTTCGTGAATCCCGGTGGTAATGCGATCGTAATTGTCATCGGCGCCGCTGGTCCGTTAAAAACGCCGCTGATCGGGCCGCCGGTCTCATTTGAATCTTCAGGCGACTGAGATTCAGGGCATGGCCGCTCTGAAAAGCCGAAAAGTTACTGGGATACCGCGACGACAATTAATCGAGATTTCGCTCCAGATACGATCCCAACCAAAAAAATAATAGACCGGCCAAGTCGGTCTATTCTGACCCTGTTGTACGGAGAAAAAATGAAGAAATCGACAAAATTCATAACTTGTAGTAATTCCGATTTGATCTGACAAACACCCTGTCAAACTGGTATTTGTCAGATCAAATCGGAACTACTACAATTTACAGATTGAGGTTGCCATATCCAAGGCTAGTGGAATGATGTATCGATAGTGTCGGAGGTGTCCGCTGTTGGCGGGCGGGATCAGACACTGCCGTTTGGGACTGTGCTGACCTTACCGGCAACAGCTTCGGAAATGAATGACGGAGCATCGGTTACCCGCAGGACGACAAAAACAAAGACATTCTTTCATTCCCCGCTTGTTTTTCCGCAATTTTCGATTCTTGATCCGCTCAAAACCTACACCTTGCCGGTTCGCCAATTGGCTAATGGCATAGTTGATTCATTCGTTCATGTCATTGAGCAATACCTGACGTATCCGGTGGATGCTCAGGTTCAGGATCGGTTTGCCGAAAGCCTGCTGCAAATTCTGATCGAAATCGCTGAGAAAGTGGTCAAAGAGCCAGCTGATTACGATTCGCGGGCCAACATGATGTGGACTGCAACGATGGCACTAAACGGTCTGATAGGAGCAGGTGTCCCGCAAGATTGGTCTTCGCATATGATCGGAATGGAACTGACGGCACAATTCGGGCTTGATCATGCTCAAACACTTGCCGTATTGCTTCCATCAATGCTGATTGTCTGCGGTGAGAGTAAACGTGCAAAATTATTGCAATATGCGGATCGCGTCTGGCGGATCACTGAAGGTAACGAAGATCAGAGGATAGCTCAGGCCATTGAAAATACTCGCGCCTTCTTCGATAATCTTGGTGTGAAAACGCACCTTTCAGACTACGGTATTTCGAAGGACGCGATTGATACCGTAGTTCAGCAACTCCAGGAGCACAGTATGACTGAGCTGGGAGAGCACCAGAACGTAACGCTCGAGGTCAGTCGCAAGGTCCTTGAGGCAAGCTTTTATTAATCAGTACGCCGATAAGAAGACATGCGATCGCAAGCTAACAACCCGATTATACGTTGAATTTACAGCAGCCCCTTGGGAATCTATGTCGGCTAATTAGGTTTCGTCTTAATAAATATGTTGGCAAGTTCACAATTGCCAAGCATCCCTGGGACAAACCGT
>QKAL01000286.1 GCA_003246475.1 Lentisphaerota bacterium | reverse complement strand
CCACCGGACTGCTGTTCACGTTTGCATAATACGGTGGTGCTATGGGTAAATTCTTCCCCAAATTAAGCCAGACCCATGTCTGGATTCAGACGGACGAAGCCGGAAACGGCTTCAACTGCCCAATGCTTCCCGTGTCTGCCCTCGGAGAAATGAATGAATGCTCCGAGGCGGTAGGCGCGGCAAAGACCGTTGCCGATCTGGAAGCCGCCCGCAAACGCATGATCGCCCTTATCAAAACGGTGATGCCGGAACAGTATTGCATCAACCTTGACCGATTCGACTTCGCCAAACTCACCGAGTTGATCGGCTATCTGATGTATGGCGATAGCGACGACCTCCCGAAGGAGGAAAAGCCGAAGGAACCGGAAAAAAACTGAAACGGGGGAACCGTCGCAAGGCGGCTCCCCCTGAAAAACCCTGGGAATACCTGGACTATGATTTTCTGGCCTGTCGCATCATGAAGGAATTCGGCTGGACTATCGAATATACGTTGGCACTCACGTTTCCGCAGTTCTTCGATCTATTCGGTCTTATTAAACGCATCCGCTACGATGCGGCTATCGACGAATTTTACACCCCCTATGCGGCGGCGAAATTTGGCGGCAAATGCTCCAAACACCTGTCCGATGGTCGCAGCTCCATCATACTCGACGCCTCGGATGCGTCCAAGTCTCGCGACTATACCCCGGCAATGGTGCGTCGAGCCAACCATAAACTGAAAGCGCTGATAAAAATCCCGCCAACTTGCGCTGGCAAAAACAGCGGTACAAAAATAAAGCTGCTTGCTTTAATCTTTTTCCGTGCTATATTTGTTATTGCTTTTTTACCACAGTAAATAATCACATGGAGGGTATTAAATGGACATGAAAACACGATGTATTAAATGTAATCGAGAGTTTGAGGTTGACACTTATGAATCGAGTTCTGTAAAATGTCCTTTATGCGGGAAGAATACTGTTGTCAGAACTCCGCAGCAACTGATTGCCGCAGACAAAGCAGCCAAGTTCGGATGCTTGGGTATTATTGTCGTCATTGGTTTTGTTGTATGGGGTCTTATTTCTTGCGTTTCCAGTTGCAATGCCGAACGTTTGGCAAATGGCGATCTTATCGGGGCGAAAATTCTGTGCGAGAATCGTATCAACGCTATTCTCAAGGCTCCGTCAACGGCCAAAATCACCTTTAAATCTCAAGATAAAGTTGGTGATAAATCCTATCGTTTTTCTGGATATGTCGATGCCCAGAATTCTTTTGGAGTGACGATTAGAAATCGCTTTTCTGTCGAAATGCTATATGTTGGCAACGGTAATTATAAGTTTGAAGAATTTAACTTTCAGTAATCTTCCCTGATTCCATTTCCCGCCAGCCACGTGCTATGGCGGGATTTTTTTTGACTTTTTTTCGCACTATCTCGCTTCATTGCACTTGCAAAATTAACTTCTCACAGCAAGACAAGTCACTATAAAACAACAACTTACAAATAAAGAAGGCGAAGATATAATTAAAATAAAGCAGGCCCAGCTTTAACAAGAACGCGGCAAAAAAATTATACACCGCGTTCACTCAAAGTCAAGGAGATTCGTATGAATCTGCCCGCAATTGCCAACGCGGTTACGCTCCAGAATGGCGTTCCAACCACAACCTCACTTAAAGTTGCCGAAATCTTCGGTGTCAGCGGTCACTTAAAGTGCACCAGTGATGGTCGAATCAAAATGCACCACCTGAAATAGAAAAAGAGCTGTAGATTTCTGCTGTGAGATGGAAACATCCAACAGGAGAAAACATGGCTAACTATTTGAAGGTGAGCATGCAGGAGACAATCAGGACGCTCAAGGAAAAACACTGGAGCAAAAAACGTATTGCCAGAGAACTGGGAATTAACCGTCGAACAGTGGACCGTTATTGGGAATCGAGCAAGTCAAAGTGCACCATTTCGACCACCGGCTCAGACGTTCAGAAAGAGAACTTCAAGCTGTCAAAGTGCACCATTACGACCACCGGCTCAGGTGGCCGGATAAGTCTGTGTTCTGACCATCACGATTATATCCAGGAATTGCTGAAAAGCAATCTGACGGCCCAGCGCATTTATCAGGATCTGGTCGCTGAACACGGTTTTGACGGCAGCTATGAGTCGGTCAAACGGTATGTCCGCAAACTGAGCGAGATATATGAGTTGCCGTTTCGCCGCATTGAATTGGCACCAGGGAAAGAGGTACAGGTCGACTACGGAACCGGCGGCTGGGTCTATGACAAGGCGGGGAAAGAGGCAGAAAACCCATCTGTTCCGGATTGTCCTGAACTGCAGCCGTAAAGGTTACAGTGAGGCCAGTTACACGCAGAGTACCGAAAGTTTTATCCGGGCGCTGGAAAATGCGTTCCGGTATTTCGGCGGCGTGACCGATACCATCGTCATCGACAACCTGAAGGCCGGGGTGATCAAACCTTGCGTTTACGACCCGGAACTGAATCCGAAACTGCGGGAGTTTGCCGACCATTACGGCAGCTGCGTGCTGCCGACGAAAGTGGCGACGCCGAGGCATAAGGGTAAGGTGGAATGCGCTATAAAATATGTTCAGGACAATGCTTTGAATGCGGTTAGCCCCTAACTTGGACTACTTTCCCTTAAAAGATAGGTGTAAAGACCCCTGATTTACTATAATTAGTTAGTTGCCGATTGCAAGCACGCCCGTAGACCGCTTCCGGGGTTTCCAAGTCCAGCGCGTCAGATTATGGAAAACCTCAACACGCGGCCTCGAAAGTTAGTGTGGTATCTTCTCCCCCCCAATGAGGTTTATAACGGCTTAGTGCCGACAACAGCGTGCGGCTGATTATTCCCTGATGGGAAGATTACAAAGGGGGGAAGAAAAATAACGGGCGTCTCTCCTCCGGAGATTCTTAACTGCGCTCGTTTTTAAAGACGGAAGCTGGCGCTTCCGGGGAATCAAGAAAAAACTAAACTGTCGCACTTATAATTTGAATCGGTGTAGTGCAGAGTGGATCATTTTTTCAGTTTATCGATACATTCAATTTACTCTGATTTTCTTCAATCTGACCGAGAATTTGAGTTCACTTGGTTTGGACAACATAACTCCAAAAACCTGAAACGCCAAGAAAAATTAATGCAACCACAAAACCGGGATAACAGTAATTGCGCAATCCATATTTATGACGGGAAAACAGATATGCCGGATAGCCGACAATCCACATAAAGATCATCAGCAAAAACCATGAAAGCGGAGTATCGGTACTGTCCGAATCAACTTTTGCAGACTTATTGGCCGAGGCTTCGAAAGCCGCTATCGCCGAAGTTAGAACAACTACAATGGCCGCTATAAGCATGATCTTTGAAGTGGGGCTGTCCATCAAGGTCAGAGAAGGAATCCATAACCAGATAACGACGGTTCCGATCAATGGAATGATGAGCAAGAGCAACCCGTAATCTGCTTTTACCTTTGGCTGGGAGTCAAAAAACTCACCACAATGTTTGCATTTTTTCGCCTCTTGTAAAATTGTTTCGCCGCACATTGGGCAGTTTTTGGTCCGCCGCCCGTCTGATTCGCGTTTAGTTACTTCGCTTGATAAATCAGACACATTCTGGACCGGCTCAGGCAAAGGAATGTAAATAGTTTTGCCGCAACAAGCGCAACTGCCATCCTGTCCATATGCTTCTTCTGGGATTGATAGGAGCTCGTGGCAATGAGGACAAGTAATTTTGCTGAATTCCATCAGTTCTTCGGACATAATACCCCCAAATTATGATTTTATGGGAATAATACACATAATTTTTAGTAATGTCAAGTGAGAGAATAAAAATTAATCGCTGAGGCGTCGCTCATAAAGGGTTTTTCAAGTGTGGATAGACTTCTTTTGTACGACAATTTCTGATTTATTGTGTTTATTGGCAATTACGTCAAGGCAACTTTTTTTATATTTTGGACAGGAACAAGAACGAGATGACGCGGGTGGATGCGGCGGGCGCGTTCAAAGCTGACTACTCCTATGATCCGTTCGGCCGAATCGTCCTTCGATCCGAAGATTTGATAACGTATTAAAAAAAATTGAAACTAATCTTGACATTTGGGCAGTAATGTATTAGTTTTGATAGGGGATAGGGTTGGATAATCTGATAGTTTGGTGGCTATGAAAAAAAGTAATAAGACCGGAGATTTGGACGCATTAGTGCTCCCGCCTGGAAGGATAACCCAGCGTCAGCTGGCAAAGCTGGCAGGTGTGAGTATGACTACCATTTATAACTCGCTCCACCAGCCGGAACTGGTAAAGGAAAAGACACTCAAGCGTCTGAAGGAAATAATGCAGCAGTGTGACTATTCTCCCGATGCGCTGGCGCAGGCGATGGTCCGAGGGAAGAGCAATATCATCGGGGTTGTAGTGCCGCGACTGGATGTCCTATATTTTGCCAAGCTGGTCTGCGAGATTGAGTCCACGGCCGGAGCAAATGGCTATAAATGTCTGATTACCCAGCATCGCGACGACCCGGCAAAGGCGTTGGAATGCGTCCGATTGTTGCAGCAGTACCGTGCAGACGGCGTTGTCTTGCGGTGTTGCAGTCAAAGTTCCGATCTCGATGTCGTGCGCAAAGTACAGCAGTTTCACCTCCCATTCGTTCTGCTGGATGAGGAAATTTCCGGATTCGAATCATATCGTGTGGGCGGTGATGATCTGAATGATGCGAAAAATGCCATGGACATGCTGCTTAAGCATGGACATCGGCGGATTGCTTATCTGGCTTGGCACAGTGCAGACTCCAGCGATCTGGGGCCGCGTTTTTCCGGCTACACCTCGAAACTTCAGGAAGCCGGGCTTCCCGTTGATGCCAATCTTATCGAACGATGCGCCAACGAATACGGTTCAGGGCAGAAGGAGATCAAAACGTTGCTTGAGCGGAACCGTCAGAACCCGCCAACTGCGATATTTTGTCATAATGATCAATCCGCCCTTGGGGCATTGCTTGGGTTGCATGAATTGGGAATCAAGGTTCCCGAAGATATTTCGGTGGTGGGGTTTGGCGGCTATCAGAATCTGTCGTGGCTGGTCAAACCATTGACGACAGTTCGACAGGATCTGGCGAATATTGCACGAAAATCCTGCGAGGTCCTGATCGCTCAGATCGAGAGCAATCTGGTGCCTACCGGACCCTACCGTATTCCCGGAGAACTCATCACCGGAACCACCATGCGCTGATTTTTTTGTTTCCAGTATTGACTTTTAAACTTTTATAATTTATAATTGATAACGTACTCAAATCAATAAAGGGATTAAGTCGTGAGAAATAAATTTTCAATTTTATTAATAGCGTTTCTGACAATTTTATCGGGCATGCTGTGGGCAGATGAGGACCGTGTTAGCGACTGGTATGGTTATCGGCGGGTCAATTTTACCGTGGATGGTTGTCCTGCCTGGATTGTTGAGCCGAAACAGAGTGCTCCCAACAATCCCTGGGTCTGGTGCATGGAATTTCCGGAGGCGTTTACTGAAAGAACCGGGGTCAGAGAATTGTTAGCTAAGGGGTTTAATTATGTTCATATTGAAGTTGGAAATCAGTTTGGCAGTCCGGAATCGCTCCGGCATTTCGATGCATTTTATCGGGAGTTGGTACGGCGAAAGCTGTCAGTGAAAGGTACTTTGATCGGATTGAGCCGTGGTGGGCTTTATGCCTACAATTGGGCGGCGAAAAATCCGGACAAGGTGATCTGCATCTACGGAGACGCGCCGGTATGCGACTTTAAGAGCTGGCCGGGAGGAAAAGGCAGAAGTTCGGGCAGTTCTGCCGATTGGGCGGCTTTGATGAAGTGTTACGGCTTCAAGACGGAGAACGAGGCCTTGAAGTGGCCGGGGAACCCGATTGATTCGCTTAAACCGTTGGCTGAGGCGAAAATCCCGTTGCTCCATGTTGTCGGCGATGCCGATATGACGGTTCCGGTGGTGGAGAACACATTGATTGTGGAAAAACGCTATAGCGACCTAGGCGGCGAGATAACCGTGATTTACAAATCCGGAGTTGGACATCATCCCCACGGCTTGGATGACCCGAAACTCATCGTCGATTTTATTATTAAGAACACGAATAAGGAAATTGCGGAGTAATCTGAAAACAGAATTGGGTGTTTGGCAGGAAACATCCGTTCCAAAGATTGTATGACTCATGATTGGGGTTATATGGCGATATTGTTTACTGGAAATATGTTTTTTTACTGGTAGAGGTATTGATTTTTATATTATGAAAACATATAATTATAGTAAATTGATGACGTTATCATTTTGGATGTAGAGATTATGAAAATGTATAGAGAAAAGGCAAATTTCACCCTTATTGAACTCCTCGTGGTGATAGCGATTATCGCCATTCTGGCAGGGATGCTGTTGCCTGCGCTTTCAACTGCGCGTGAAAAGGGGCGTCAGGCGTCATGTGTCAACAGTCTCAAGCAGGTCAGCATTGCCATTGTTATGTATACCGTCGACAATTCCGATTATCTGCCGCAAAACAAGTCGCTTGAGGATTCGGCCTGGGATGTACAGTTGTTGAATAGCGGGTTAATCAAGGATTTTAAAGTCACCCGCCACGGCTGTCCCACTTTTGTGTCAAAATCCAACTATGCCTGTTATGGTTACAACTATTGTAACCTTGGTGATATTGCCCGTACCGAACCTTTATGTGTGAAAGTCAGCAAAATAAAAACGCCCTCGAAGACTATCGCGGTTATGGACGGAAACTGGTTTATTGGCTGGTTTCCCGATGGCTCGGAAAATTACGGTTCGGTGGTCTTCTATTGGGATTCCCGCTTTGTGATGGGAGGGGCATATGCTCCGTTGGGACATGGAAACGGCAATGCCAAAGTAATTAACACGGTATGGGTCGACGGCCATGTAACTTCCCCGCGCCTGTCAGTCATCATGCCCTATGCTACCGGCGATAATAACTGGTTTCTCATCAATAAAGTTTCCTGGGGCCTGGGCGACCTGTAAAAAATTGCCCTAATTTCTTGAAATTTGTGATTGGCGTATTGACATTTGAAGTTTGATATATTAAAATTGATAACGTACTCAAATAATATGTTTCCCGTTTCTGGTAAAATAAATAAGGAAGGACTGAAAATGAAGAAAAGAAGTTTCACACTAATCGAGCTCTTGGTAGTTATCGCGATTATCGCGATTCTGGCGGGTATGTTATTGCCGGCATTAAATTCGGCACGCGGCAAGGCAAAAAGTATTTCCTGCGTATCCAGTTTGAAACAGATGGGAACCGTGGTCGCGATGTATTTGCCTGACAACGCTGAATTTTTCCCGCCAGACGACTATGCTGGTCAGACTGACCGTTGGCTCGACCGTTTTGCACCAACCACTGAAACACAGGCCAACCGGAAATTATTCGAACATGGCTGTCCGGGGACTAAATCGGCAACCGGTTACTACTCCTATGGCTACAACTATAATGGTTTGAAGTCGTCATATTCTCCCGTGGAAATGGTTAAGCTTGGCAAGGTGGAAAAACCGACTGAAACCGCGGTATTTATGGATGCGATCAACAATCCGGATGCCATCGGAATATATTACTGGTCGGAAGCCCATATGATTGGAACGTTGTGTCCTCCGGCACATGGCGGGGTTTATGTCAACGTGTCCTGGGTCGACGGCAGAGCCACTACGGAAAAACTGACTTCGCTGTATTATTCGCGGTGGGGTGGCGATGGTTATTATTTCCGCGCTATCAACAAGAACTACTGATAAATAACGTAAGTGGGATTATAATAGTAATATCCGTCAAATTGAGAAAAGAAGGTTTTATATGTGGACGAAGTTACAGCCGATTCGCCTGCTTACATGCGGGATGTTGTTGACCGGGTTTGCTCTTGCAGCTCAGGATGTTGCGCCGGTTCTGAAGTTGAAACTCGATGAGGGCAAAGGCAATACGGTTAAGAATGAGGTCGCCGGAGAACGCCCCGGGCGCTTGGATGGGAAATATCAATGGGTATCCGGCAAAGAAAAAAGCGCGGTTAAGTTCCAGCCTAATTCCTATATTGAAGTTCCTGCCGGTGCGAAGCTCCGGAAGACAATGGAGAACGGGTGCTTCACGCTAGAAGCCTGGCTTTATCGCGAGAAAGACGGAGACTGCGGATATGTCGCCCGCCAGCAGGACGGGTTCTGTTTTTTGGTGATTCCTTGGGATCCTACGCGTCTGGACCTTGCTATCTGGGACAAGAGCGGCAAGTATATCGTACTTGACACGGAGAGCGGTGTGTTACGGACTGGCGTATGGCAGCATGTTGCTGCCGTGGTCGATAGAAAAACTATGAAAATCTATGTTGACGGTAAATTGCAGGGGCAAGTCAATGTCGAACAAGGGATTAAGAATTCCGGAGAGAATATCTATTTCGGCATGGGTTTCGACGGACCAACTAAAGATGCAATTCACCCCTTGAAAGGAATGCTCGATAACATCGCAATATACGATTATGTCAAACCGCAAAAATACTTTGAAGATATTCGTGGGGCGACGACAGAAAATTTTGACTCGACCATTGCGCAGATCGGTATTCCCCCGCGTTTGACACCGGGAAAGAAAATCGAATCGTCTGTTGAGCCCACCATCAAGGTTGTCCCGAAAAAATCCGTAATCGTGGAAAACGGATATTACAAACTACAGCTCGATATCAGCCGTTTCCTGAAAATCAAAAGCCTTTACAGTAAATATGTTGACGCGGAATGCATTTCTTCCGCGGGTTCCGCATTGTTCAATGTGGCGGCGAACCGGAAATCGGTATTGGCGGAAGATTTCAAAGTGACAAAAGTGACGACCGGGCGGTCCGGGAATGATCATACTGTTGATTTCGAACTTGAGTCTACGGCAAACCAGCTTGCGGCTTCGGTACGACTGACCGTCAATGCGTCACGGGATATAAACGTTGATTTTAAATTGCGAAATAATGGCAGTGCGGCGCGTTATCTTCAGGTTTCCGCACCTATCCTCGAAGCGGTTTCTGTAGGCAAGGATTTTCAGGAAAACTATTATTTCTGGCCGGTACTTTCCGGATGGGTTGGAACGGAGTCCTATGATCTGGGAATGGAATATGGCAAACGCTGCTGGCTGCAGGTCATGGATGTGTTCAGTCCGAAACTTGGCGGAGGCGTTGCCTTGTGGGTTAAGGATTCTACCGGTACGGTTAAAGGCGAAGTAATACGAAAAACCAATACGGAGGGAAAGGTAGACGTATCATATACCGCGCCCTTGTTCCATCCGCGTGAAACGCTGGTGGTTCCGTTCCGGGAATGGAAAGGATCGGGAATGGCGTTCGTCTATCTTCCCGGCGACCTGGCCCCGGGGAAGGAAAAAGTCTATCCCACCGGGGTTATCAGCGTACATGGCGGTTCGTGTCTTGATCCGATCAAAGAGTATGGACATTGGGCCAGAAGCTGGTTTAAACATCGTCCGATGGTTCCGGCGCTCAAAGATACGTTCAACGTCCTTTGCCTCCATGCTAAGGCCGGCAATAAAGGTTTTGAAAAAGGTTTTGCGCCGAATAACCAGCTCAAACCCGAAATGTTCATTAATCCTGACGGTCGCGATCATCTGTTGCAGTTCGCCTGTTGGTGGAAGAATCCCCATTTCGGTGACAATTGCGGCTGGGGTGACTATGAATACAATCCCGACTGGGGCGGGGCTTCGGGAATGCGCGCAGCCTTGGACAAGTGTCGTGAGCGCGGCAGCCGGACATGCTTCTATCTGTGCGGGCGTGCTGTGGGGAAAAATACCCGGATTGCCAAGGAAAAGGGTAGCGAGTGGGGGTATTTTCTTGCCCCGGGCAAGCCAGCCGACGACTGGAACGAATGTAATATGTGTACACACGACAATGGCTGGCAGGATTATCTTGCCGCTGTTTACGGTCGGGTTATGAAGGATATCCACCCTGATGGCATGTATCTCGACACTTCAGCGGAAGTACTTTATTGCGCCAACAACCGGCATGAGCACGCGGCCAATCTGATTGACGATCAGGTACGTTTCTTTACCAAAATCCGTAAAGCCATTGACGAAGTTGATCCGAATACCTATCTGTGGTTCGAATTTCTCGGTTCCGATTTCTTCGCGCAGTACACCGATGCCACGTGGGTACAGACCTTTGCCAATCCCTACGCTCATTCGTTCAATAATTTTGACCTGTGTTTTACTCGTTTTGTTTACCCGGAAATCAAGCATACTGAATGGGGCATGGGCGAGAAGACATTCAACGTCGATTCTCGTCGGGCGTTCTTCAACGGTATCGGCGTGGCGCGTGGAGATATTACCGAGGAACAGAACGAACACTTGTCGCTGTTAACGCAGGTTTTGCGCGAGAACAGCGAGGCATTTGCGACCATGACTCCGGAAGCGCTGGTTGCCACCCCGGCGGAAAAGGTTTACGTCAACAGCTTTTCGATACCGGAAAAACAGGTCTGGACCATTTATAACAAGAATACTAATGAGTTGGCGGAAACCGTTCTTGACGTTTCAGCCGCAACTGGCAGCCATTATGTGGAAGTACTCTATGATAATCCTGCGGAAGTGACGACGCACAATTTAAATGACTTGGTTAAGGCCAGAATTCCGGCCATGGAGGTAGGGTGTTTGGTGCGTTTCCCTTGCAAGCTGGCGGTGGCTCAGGAAAACGGCATTGTCGTCGTTCAGGTAAAAGATGCCCCGAAGACGGCGAAAGTTTTATGGACCGTTGGCGAAGACCGGAATATGAATCTTGAAACCGCTTCTTTTGAAAACGGCAAGGCCACCCTTGGCAAAACCGCGGACATAAAAGGGAAACTGATTGTGAAACTGGTTAACGGCAACGAACTTCTCGATGAAGTCGTGGTCAATAATTAAGCGATAGGACAAACGTGAAGAAGCATAAGATTATCATCAATCGTCCGGTAATGGTGCCGGACCACGGGCTGATGCTGGGGAATGGCGATATTTCCGTGAGCTTTTACCAGCAACCGGGACTGTTGATCTGGCGTTTCGGCAAAGGTGACGTATGGGATCGCCGGGTTGATTACCACCTTGACCCCAAGCCGGCGCACATCAAGGAGCTGGAGCATGGCATTCGCGATGAGCGCTGGAGCTGTGGTCCTTATGGCGGTCCGGTGGAAGCGCTAAACAGAACAGACAATCCTCAGCGGATGAAGGAAATCTGCCAGGGGTGTCCGCCCAGTTATATCAAACGTCCATATCCCTGTCCCAAACCCGTTGGCGAGCTGGCGTTACATATTCCGGTAGACTTGCCGGATATGAAAATAAGGCAGACCGTGGTGATCGAGGATGCGTTGCTTCGGGTAGTTTGTTCCTGGTCGAATGGCGTTCGGTTGGAAATGTCGTCCTTTGTTGCGCCGGAGGACAATGTTCTTGCGGTTAATTGGCGTTTGACGGGCTGGGACTATCAGACGGCAGCAGGTGAGATGTATCTGTCGCCTATCTGGTTCGCGCTTTACCGCCACGCGGATCGTCCGGTGGGCGAATTCGGCGAGGAATATCGTCTGCGCTATAACCCGATTTTCGATCCGTTTCCGCATTCCGAGGCAACGCCGCTGGACCGGCCGTTTATTGCCGCGTTGCCTGGTGGTGAAAGTTTCTTACAACAGAATTTTCCGCCGGAAGCAACGTTCCCGCAGGGGTTTCGCTACGGTATGCTGCCGGTGTCGCGTGAATTGCAGTGCCAACCGCTGGAAGGAATTAGGACCATTGCAGGACTGCGTATGTTACCAGACCCGAAAAACACAGAAGGAAGTCTGTATGTGGCGGTGGAAAGCGCCGGTTCCGACGAGGAGTTACATTGTAATCTGTCAAAACATTTGTCGGGCAATATTGATGAGTTATCGATTTTTAATCTAAAATCCAGTCACCAGTTCTGGGCGAAGTCGGCGTTGCGGACTGGTGATGTTATGGTGGAAAAACTCTGGTATGAGTCGTTGTATGCGCGCCGTTGTGCCTATAGGAGCGGCAAATTACCGCCCGGACTGTTTTTCCCCAGTACGGTAGCTGATTATTCGCTGTGGCATAGTGATTTTCATATGAACTACAATTTTCAGCAACCATTTATGGGTGATTACTGCGCCAATCACTTTGAACTTGGTGACAGTTATTTCGACGTGATGAAATATGTATTGCAGATGGGACGGCTGATCGCAGAACGTTATTACGATTCCAAAGGTGTTTTCGTACAGCTTTCCACCTTTCCAATCAAGGCGCTGGATGATGTGCTCGGATCAGCGCCGATGGGGCGTATGGTTTACATGACCGGTTGGGCTGGACATCAGTATTACTGGCGTTACCGGTATTCCATGGATTGCGAATGGTTGCGCAACGAAGGTTATCCGGTACTCCGAGATCTGGCGATTTTCTATACCGATTTTTTGAAAGAGGGCGAAGACGGTTTTTTCCATGCGTTTCCGTCAAACCAGGGAGAGGATGGTTTTACCGGCGACCCCGAGGCTTATACCGATGTCCCGCAGGTGATGCTGCAACTGCGTTTTGCGTTATTCGCGGCTCTTGAAACTGCACAGGTATTGGATATAGACCATGATTTACAAAAGATCTGGTGTGACAGGATTGAACGTCTGGCTGGAATGAAACCGTTGTTTTCGAAGGTCAGACATGCCGTCGATAATTGGGATTCCGTGTCCGGAGAGTTAGCGGAAGGAGTCCGTAAGGAGCGGATTCCCTGGCCTGAGATCATTAAAGGACGGGGTAATCTTTTCCCGCCGGAGTTTCTCGGCTTCGACGGCAATATCCGTAGTCAGGACAAAGAAATCATGCCTGATTATGCCGATCCAGATTTCTGCACATCGCGATGGTATGTGGGAAAAATGCCGCTGTATTGGATGATGGAATTGCGGAATCGGGTGTTCATGCCGGAACGCGACTGGAAATATGTCAGGAATATTCTGGCTAAATGGCGAACCCCCAACGGGCTGTTGTGCGCCATGGCGACGAGTATGTACGGCTATGCCGGGGCTTGGACCGAAACAACCGGAATTATTGCGCCGCTACAGGAATGTCTGCTGGAAAGCTGGGATGGCGAAATAAAGGTTTTTCCGGCCGCGCCTTTGGATTGGGGTGATATCCGTTTTGAAGATCTCCGCGCCGAAGGGGCCTTTCTAGTCACGGCCGAGAGAAAGCACAGTAAAACCGTCTATGTTAAGATAACTGCGGAACGGGGCGGGCGGCTCTGCCTGTCCAACCCTTTCTCCGATCATAAATATAAGGTCAGCGGGATGACGATGATATGTAATAATAATCAGTTCACAGCGGAAATGACGCCGGGACAGTTTGTTGAAATCACCATGAAGTAATCTTCCAGAGAAGGCATTATGCAAAACAAGATTTTTACTATAAACAAGGAACGCGCAGACGCATTTTTTAATCGTACCGCAGAATATCTTTTTGACGAATTCATAAGCTTGAAAGCCGAATTCTGCCGCAGTAAGGATCCGGTACAGTACGGTGATCGTCTTAATGGTGAATTTCGTCCCGCCCAGGAAGGAACGCGTTGGGGAGAATCGTGGGACAGTGCCTGGTTTCATGTTGCCGGGACGGTTCCGGAATCATGGCGCGGCAAACCGGTAGCCTTGTTTTTAAATTTCAGCAGCGAAGCTTTGATTTTTGACGATCAGGGCGTCCCACTTTATGCATTGAGCGTCAGTTCCATTTTCGACCAGCATTTCCGCAAAGAAATATTTCAGGCGATTGACTGCGCTGAAGGCGGTGAAAAGATCGACTACTGGATTGAAACCGCGGCGAATCAGTTGTTCGGACAGTATATGAATGAAGATCCCAGTCTGCGTTGTCCTGTACCTTACGGCTCCATTGACCCGGTGGTTAAGTATCTGCGTTGCGGTATTTTCAATCGTGAACTCTGGCATTTGCGCCTTGATGTTGAGGTTCTACTGGGCCTTTGCGAGGCGTTTCCGGAGGAAGATTTCCGGCGAGCGCGGATTATTGCCGCGATAAACGAATCGATTGATATCTATGCCGACGATGCCGCCAACGCCGCCAACGCCCGGGTTCCACTACAGAAGATCATGGCTTTGCCTGCGACTGCTTCCGCCATGCAGGTTACCGCCATCGGGCACGCCCATATTGACACAGGCTGGCTCTGGCCGGTTCGTGAGAGCATCCGCAAGTGCGCACGAACTTTCGCCAACCAGATCCACAATATTAAAAAATATCCCGATTATATTTTTGGTGCGTCCCAGCCACAGCATTATGCCTTCGTGAAAAAACATTACCCCGAACTTTATGCCAAGGTTAAACAGGCTGTCAAAGACGGGCGCTGGGAATTACAGGGCGGTATGTGGGTAGAGGCCGACTGTAACCTGATCAACGGCGAATCCATGATCCGTCAGTTTCTGCACGGTAAAAATTTTTTCATGGATGAATTTGGCGTTGAAGTAACCAATCTGTGGTTGCCGGACGTGTTCGGCTATTCTGCAGCCATGCCTCAGATACTGAAAAAATGTGGTTGTGATTTCTTCCTTACCCAGAAAATTTCCTTCAATCAGTTTAATAAATTTCCTTTCAATACTTTTATGTGGCAGGGGATTGACGGTACGGAGATTCTGACCCATTTCCCGCCTGAAAATACCTATCTGGCCGAACTCAACCCCGCGCAGCTCGTTCCGGCACAGAACTCCTTCAGTGAAAATGTGATTGCCGATGAGTTCGTTTCGCTGTTTGGCATCGGTGACGGCGGTGGAGGACCGAAAGAGGAATATATCGAGCGCGGAATGCGGCTCGCCAACCTAGAAGGGTGCCCGAAAGTCCGTTTCGGCAAGGCTGCTGAAGCTTTTGCTCGGATGCAGAAACTGGCGCCGAAACTTTCCAAGTGGGTGGGCGAACTCTATCTGGAATTTCATCGCGGGACTTTTACCACGCAGGGGAGAATCAAGCGTGCTAATCGTAAACTCGAACAGGCATTGGTTGAAACCGAAATGCTGTTCAGTGCGCTGCCGCTCGCCGAATATCCCGCCGAACCGCTGGATTGCATCTGGAAGACACTATTACTCAATCAGTTTCATGATATTCTGCCAGGTTCGAGTATCGGTATGGTTTATGAGGTCGCGGAACAGGAACATGCCAAGGCCCTTGAACAGTGCCGTAAACTCAACGTTCGAGCAGCGGAAAAACTTTTGTCCGCAAACGACCATGCCCTTACGGTTTTCAATAGTTTGTCCTACAATTACAATATGCCGGTAAAACTGCCGGAATCCTGGGACGACTGCGAAGTGCTTGGAGACGACGGTCGAGTATTGCCCGTCCAGCTGGAAGGCGATACGGTCATTGTTGCCGCCGAAATTCCGGCTCATTCTTTTGTTACCCTGAAGAAAGGCAGAAGAATTAAAACCTTAACAGCTCCCCTTGGTGCCCTAATACTGGAAAACGATCTCATCCGCTATGAGTTTGCCGAAAACGGTGAGATAATTCGCGGGTTTGACAAGGAATATGGCAAGGAGATTATCGATGCCCATACCCGGGGCAATATATTCAAGCTCTATATCGATCACCCCAATCGTTGCGACGCATGGGATATTGACTACTATTACGAACGCCAGTTCGTGGCGGGTGCGGTGTCTGCCGGGCCATGGAGCGGCGGCTCTGGACCGGTACGGCAGTATCTGGAATTTGAACTGAGGATTGGCGATTCCATGATCCGGCAAACGGTTTCGCTTACCGCCGATACCAAAAGGCTGGACTTCGATACCTGGGCCGACTGGCATGAAAACCGCAAGATGCTTCGGGTCACTTTCAACTTGACCGTAAACAGCCAGACCGCCGGATATGACATTCAATACGGCTTTGTCAAACGTCCGACCCATTGCAATACCAGTTGGGATTTTGCCAAATTCGAAGTTCCAGCCCAGCGCTACGCGGACATTTCCAATTCGGATTACGGTGTGGCAGTGATCAACGACTGCAAATACGGTTACAAAGTACGCCAGTCAATGCTGGATATGTGCCTGCTCCGTTCGCCGAAATATCCGGACTGGAATGCCGATCAAGGCGAACATGTCTTTTCGTATGCGTTATTGCCGCATATTGGTCAATTCCCCGAGTCTACGGTAATTCCGCAGGCAGCTTGTTTCAACCGCGCCCCGCAGGTTTTTCCCGGGTTTCGGTGCGGCAGTGCAGCGCTGCCTTGCCGGATTGAGTCTGACGGAATCTCGCTGGAGGTTATCAAGAAGGCAGAAAAAGAAGAGTGTCTGGTGGTCCGGCTGGTGGAGACCCGTGGACGGTGTTCTACGGGATCTTTACACTTGCGAGAGCCGTGGAATGTGGTTTGTGAAACCAATATGATCGAATGGCAGGATGGCGAAACACAGAATCTGTCGGATGGTACTTTGCCGCTGTCCATGAACCCGTTTGAAATCAAAACCCTCAAAATTCGTCGGGAGAGTCTTTAAAAATGAGCGAAACCGCCGCCGAGTTAACCCGTCCGCTTTACCATTGCGGAACCATGACTTACACCCGGAAGCAGCTGGCAATTCTTTTTGCCTGGCTGCTTTGGGGCGATTTCACTCTGACTTTGATGGTAACGGTGATGCCACAGTTGCTGCCGCTATCTTTGAAAGACAACGGCGCGGATAACACTGCTATTTCGATTGTGACCAGTACGATTCCCACGATTATGACCCTGTGTCTCGTGCCGGTTTTCAGTACCTCCAGCGATCGCTATCGGAGCCGTTATGGACGTCGCATTCCCTTTCTGTTCTGGCCGACACCCTGCATCACGCTGTTTCTCATCCTCCTCCCATTCTCTCCTGAGTTCGGATTTTGGCTGCAGGGGCTTGGAATCGGCCTTTCAGTGAAGGCCTGTACCCTCTTTTTCGTCTGCCTGTTTGTTGTGCTCTACCAGTTTTTCAATCTGTCGATCACGTCGGTTTACTACTATCTTCTGGCGGACGTCATTCCCTCAGAATTGCTAGGGCGCTTTCTCGGCATAATGCGAATTATAAGTTTGCTGGCCATGTTCGTCTGGGGACGTTATATCTTCGGATTTGCCGGATCCCATTCGAAAGAGATCTACATAGGAATCGGTCTTTTATATCTTTTTTCCTTCCTCCTGATGTGTTATGGTGTCAAGGAAGGGGAATATCCCCCTCCCCCTTCACGTGCAGCGGGTTTTTCTCTTACCGCCTGGATTAAGACATACTTCAATGAATGTTTCAACAACAGTTTTTATGTCTGGGTCTTCATGATCATTACGGTATGCTGGTTTGCCAACAGCAACGGATTATTGATTTTTTTCCAGCGAGATACGCTGGGGCTGTCGCTGGAGCAGATAGGCAAGATCAACTCCTATGGAACCCTGGCAGTTATCCCGCTGGCCTATCTGCTGGGCTGGCTGGTTGATAAAATCAATCCGATGCGGGTTTATCTGTTGTCCTGCTCCATTATGGGATTGAATGCGCTGGCGGGATTTTTCTACCTTCAAGGCGAATGGTCGGTGTTGATCTACAAT
>QKAL01000246.1 GCA_003246475.1 Lentisphaerota bacterium | reverse complement strand
ATACAAAGGGAGGATAAAATATACTCCCTTTGTATAATTGCAAATATTATTTACGATTTTTTCGTATTTTATACTTCGGTTTGCTCATCCTGAGGTTCATAAACCATGTTTTTGAACTCATTCTCGACATCTTCGGAAACTTCATCATCCGAGATATCGGTCATGAAATCAGTCTCATCGTCCTCTTCTTCCTCAACGAGCTTTTGCAGCACAACCGACTGATATAATTCAGTACCTGTGCCGGCCGGAATCAAGTGACCGGTAATAACGTTTTCCTTGAAACCGCGCAATTTATCGACTTTACCCAAGGTTGCCGCATCGGTCAGAATACGGGTGGTATCCTGGAACGACGCCGCGGAAATAAAGCTTTCCGTTTCCAGCGACGCCTTGGTTATACCCAGCAGAACCGGTTCTGCCTGGGCCGGTTGACCGCCTTGAGCCACTACTGCATCGTTTTCCTTCTGGAATTCGAACTTGTCGATCTGCTCTCCGGTCAAATATTTGGTTGTCCCCTGCTCCGTAATCCGGACCTTCTGCATCATCTGGCGAATGATGATCTCAATGTGCTTGTCATTGATTTCTACGCCCTGGGCGCGGTAAACCAACTGAATCTCGTTCACCAGATAACGCTGCAGTTCCTGCGGACCGCAGATTTCCAACAGCGCCTGTGGGACAATCGCCCCTTCAGTCAATTTCTGACCCTTGCGGACAAAGTCACCTTTGCCGACAACCAGGTGTTTGTTGGCGGGAATGTTATTATGCTCTTCAACCTGACCGGACTCGGGATCACGGATCAGCAGTTGACGACGGCCGCGGGACATTTTACCCATCTCAACAATACCGTCGATACGGGCGATTTCAGCGATGTCCTTCGGTGTGCGGGCTTCGAACAATTCAGCAACGCGCGGCAGACCCCCGGTAATATCTTTATTTTTGGCACTCTGACGCGGTACACGGGCAAGAACGTCACCGATCTTGATCTTCGCACCTTCAGTTGCCATCAGGAACGCACCTGCAGGCAACGGATAGTTGGCGATGAATTCACCGGCGGAACTCTTCAGCACCACCTGCGGATGCAAGTCTTCGCGATGTTCCATAACCGTGACTTCTTCGGTGCCGCCGCGCTCGATACGACTGAGGGTAACACCTTCAACCAGGTCATGAAGCTCCACGAAGCCGACTTCTTCCGCGATAATCGGCACATGATACGGGTCCCAGTGGATGAACTGTTCGTTTTCGGCCACAGAGGCGCCTTCGCCCTTTTCAAGCACGGCACCGGTCTCGACTTCATACCGGTCAAGTTCAGCTACGCGCAACGCATCAGACCAGTAATCATAGTCCTTGTTGAAAAAACCGCCGATGAGTTCCGCTTCTTTTCTGGCGGATTCCCGGGCATGGGTTTCTTCAATCTTGGCCTTCTCTTTATCATATACGATAACAAAGCCGTTCTTATTAACGACTACTGTTTCGCCTTTTTCATTAATAACCGTTCTAACGTTTTCCAAACGGACCGTACCGGCATTACGCGCCGCAATAACCGGCTGCTTATATGCCGATGAAGCGGTACCCCCGATATGGAACGTTCTCATGGTCAGCTGCGTCCCCGGTTCACCGATGGACTGCGCCGCGATGATACCCAAAGCATCACCAACATCGGCATGACGGTCATTGGCAAGATTCTTACCATAACACTTGATGCAGACACCATGTTCTATATCACAAGTCAGCACTGAACGGATCAAAATTTTATTGATGCCGCGCTGATCGATCAGGTCACAGTTCTGGGGATTAAACTCTTCGCCGGCACGGATAATCATCCGACCGTCGTCAAATGCCGGATCCTTAATATCCAAGGCACTGAAACGTCCCATCAGACGACTGCGCAAAGGCAGAATCACTTCGTCGCCTTCGACAATCGCGCTAACCCAGATACCTTTCATCGTACCGCAGTCTTCGCAACGGCAGATAATGTCCTGCGCCACGTCGACCAGTTTACGGGTCATGTAACCGGAGTCCGCAGTCTTAAGCGCCGTATCCGCCAACCCCTTACGGGCACCGTGGGTACTGATAAAGTATTCCAGTACCGTCAGGCCTTCACGGAAGTTGGAGATAATCGGACGTTCGATAATATCGCCAGACGGCTTTGCCATCAGTCCGCGCATACCGGCAAGCTGACGGATCTGGTCTTTACTACCACGCGCACCGGAATCCAACATGGCATATACCGGATTGATATCGCCTTCGTTACTGATCCGCTCCAGCGTGGCAAAAAGTTCATTCGCCACCTTATTACTGGTCTGGGTCCAGATATCGATAATCTTGTTGTGACGTTCGCCTTCGGTCAGCACGCCTTTATTGTACTGATTGACGATCTTATTGATCTCAGCCTGGGCGGCATCAATGTGATTGCTCTTGTTACCCGGAATAACCAGGTCGGTGATCGAGATCGAAAAACCAGCAACCGTAGCATATTCATAACCCAGGTCCTTCAGGCGGTCAAGCAATTTAACCGTTTCGTCATGACCAACGAGCTTATAGGAATCGCTGATGAGCTGCCCCAGCTGTTTTTTGCCGGCAACATGGTTGTAGAAACCAAGTTCCTTCGCCCAGATCTCGTTGAAAATACAACGACCGGCCGAGGTAACAATATATTTGCTTTCCGCATCACCATGAACAGTCTTCTGCCCGCGATTGGGGTTCGGGATCCGAACCGCATCGTGGATGGAAATCGCTCCCGCATCCAAAGCAGACAGGACTTCGAAATAATCACGATAAGTCTTCGCCTTTTCTTTGCGGCGCGGCTCAACCGTCAGATAATAGGAACCGAGGGTGATGTCCTGCGTCGGCGTGGTAATCGGCTTACCGTTAGCCGGCGAGAAGATATTATTCGGAGCAAGCATCAACAGCTTGGTTTCCATCTGCGCTTCATTGGACAGCGGCACGTGCACAGCCATTTGGTCACCGTCAAAGTCCGCGTTGTAAGCGGTACATACCAACGGATGAATACGAATGGCGGAACCTTCAATGAGTACCGGGTCAAACGCCTGAATACTCAAACGGTGTAGCGTCGGAGCACGGTTCAGCAGTACAGGATGCCCCTTGGTTACTTCTTCGAGAATATCCCAGACCACCGGTTCGCCGCGTTCGATCATCTTCTTGGCGCCACGCACTGTATGAGCATGACCACGTCCCTTCAGATGGCGGATAATGAACGGCTCGAACAAGACAAGCGCCATTTTCTTCGGTAACCCACACTGCCAAATTTTCAGTTCCGGACCGACAACGATGACGGAACGGCCAGAATAGTCAACGCGCTTACCCAAGAGGTTCTGACGGAAACGACCCTGCTTGCCCTTGAGCATATCGCTCAGTGACTTAAGCGGGCGGTTGCCCGCTCCGGTAACCGCACGCCCATGGCGGCCGTTATCCAGCAGAGCGTCGACAGCTTCCTGCAGCATACGCTTTTCGTTACGGATAATCACTTCCGGAGTACGCAGCTTTAACAGGTTTTTCAACCGGTTATTACGGTTGATAACCCGGCGGTACAGATCATTGAGGTCGGATGTGGCAAAGCGCCCGCCTTCCAGCGGAACCAGCGGACGCAGGTCCGGCGGAATTACCGGCAATACTTTGAGAATCATCCATTCCGGACGCGATGTGCTGTTGATGAAACCTTCCACCAGACGCAGACGCTTCGCAAGTTTCTTGCGGATTGCTTTATTTCTGGTATCTTTCAGTTCAGCTTCCAGTTGGACGCGCAACGGTTCGAGCTCAACCTTTTCCATCAGCGTATGGATCGCCGGAGCACCCATATCCGCCTGAAAAGCATCGCCGTAGTCATCGCGGGCCTGACGATATTCCAGCTCGGTCAGAGAATGACCCAGCTTCAGAGGAGTATCACCCGGATCGGTAACAACCCAGTCTTCATAGTAAATAATGCGTTCCAACGTTCTGGCGGTCAAATCCAACATCAGGCCGATACGGCTAGGCATACACTTGAAAAACCAGATGTGCGATACGGGCACAGCCAGTTCAATGTGTCCCATGCGCTCACGACGGACTTTGGACTGCGTTACTTCAACACCGCAGCGGTCGCAGACAATGCCTTTGTGCTTAACGCGTTTGTACTTGCCGCAGTTACATTCCCAGTCACGGGTCGGACCGAAAATGCGTTCGCAAAACAGTCCGCCCTTTTCCGGCTTGAAACTGCGATAATTGATCGTTTCCGGGTTTTTGACTTCCCCATGACTCCAGGAACGGATCACATCGGGAGAGGCCACATTGATCGACACCGCGCCGAACGCGGAAGTCGATGACTGCCCCAGTAACTCTCTATATGCATATGTATTATCAATCAAGATTCAGTCCTCCAAATTTAAACGGAGTCACTTCTCTTCACGGTACGGATATCCAATCCCAGACTCTGCATTTCCTTCAACAAAACGTTGAAAGACTCAGGTCTGCCAGCTTCGAGAATGTTCTGTCCTTTTACGATGGACTCATATATTCGGGCACGGCCGGAAACGTCGTCACTCTTAACGGTGAGCATTTCCTGCAACGTATATGCAGCGCCATATGCCTCCAACGCCCAAACTTCCATTTCCCCGAAACGCTGGCCCCCGTGTTGCGCTTTACCGCCCAACGGCTGCTGCGTTACTAGAGAATACGGACCGACGGCGCGGGCATGGATCTTGTTGGCCACCAGATGGTCAAGCTTCAACATATAAATGTAACCGACCATAACGCGCTGTCCGAACTTATTACCGGTACGTCCGTCAAAGAGTTCCGTCTTGCCGTCGTAAACCAGCTTGTCGCCGAACTTCCTGAAACCCCAGTGATAGGGCTCTTCTCCGCCGTCGATAAGTTTCTGGTTCGCTTTCTGCATCAGACCGACAATTTCTTCTTCGGCAATACCATCGAACACCGGAGTGGCAACCTTGATTCCAAGAATCTTAGCGGCCCAGCCGAGATGAGTTTCCAATACCTGGCCGACATTCATACGGCTAGGTACGCCCAGCGGATTGAGCACGATGTCAACCGGGGTTCCGTCAGACAGGAACGGCATATCTTCGACCGGAACAATCTTTGCCACGATACCTTTGTTACCGTGACGACCGGCCATCTTATCCCCGACCTGCAGCTTACGCTTGCAGGCGACATAGACCTTAACTTTCTTGATTACACCCGGATCGCTGCCGTCACCGGCTTCCAGTGCGGTAACCACTTCGTCGCGGAACTCTTCAATATCTTCAAAACGGGGCTTGAACGTTTCAATAATGTCCCCAACCGTATTACTCAACGGGCAGTCTTCCATCCGCCAGGAATCGTATTTATTGGCCAGCTTCAGGATCGAGCTGCGAGTAACCTTCCGATTTGAGGAGATCAGAATCGCCTCATCCTTGGTCGAAGTTCCATCATAAATCGGATAGGGCAACTTCTGCCCCAGCATGACGTCCGACAAGCGGTCGGCCAGCTCTTCTACCAATTCATTGAATTTTACCTTGTACTGATCCTTGGCATGCTTGATCTGACGGCGCATTTCCGTCTTGGTCAGGTTCTGACGGTTCGGGTCCTTGGCGTATTCAATACGTACGTCCATGACAATGCCACCCTTGCCGCTGCTGACGATCAGACTGGAATCCTTGACGTCGGCCGCCTTTTCACCGAAAATGGCCCGCAGCAGACGCTCTTCCGGCGCCAGTTCGGTTTCCGATTTCGGAGTGATTTTGCCGACCAGGATGTCGCCCGGTTTTACTTCGGCGCCAAGACAGATTACGCCGTCCGGACCGAGATTACGCAGGGCTTCTTCGCTGACATTCGGAATATCACGGGTAATTTCTTCTGGACCAAGCTTGGTATCCCGCGCCGTGATTTCGAACTCTTCGATATGAACGCTGGTATAGATATCTTCCTTGACTACGCGCTCAGAGATGACAATCGCGTCTTCGAAGTTATATCCGCACCAGGGCATAAACGCCACAAGAACGTTTTTACCCAACGCCAGCTCGCCATCTTCCGTAGCAGCTCCGTCGGCAATAACATCACCGGCGTTAATCGGTGTGCCACGCAGAACGGTCGGCTTCTGGTTGACGCAAGTACCCGCATTACTGCGCATGTACTTGTTAAGGCGATATACCATGGCATTCTCCGGATCAGAAGTCTCCTCCAGAGATTTACCGTCAGCAGTGATAATGATCTTATCGGACGAAACTTCGGCCACAATACCGGGCTTCTTCGCCGATTCGACAGCACGCGAATCAACCGCAATCTTCTTTTCCAAACCTGTACCTACCAACGGGGCCTCGGTCTTTAACAGCGGCACCGCCTGGCGCTGCATGTTAGATCCCATCAACGCACGGTTGGCGTCGTCATGCTCGAGGAAGGGAATGATACCGGCGGCGGCACTGACCAGCTGTTTCGGAGAAACGTCCATGTACTGGATGTTTTCAGCCGGATGTTCTTCCGACTCACCCATGTAACGGGACATGACCATACCGCGGACAAACTTCCCATTCTCATCGATAAGGGCATTGGCCTGGGCAATAACGTACTGTTCTTCTTTGTCCGCACTGAGGAAATCGATCTCACTGGTAACACGACCATCGACGACTTTGCGATAGGGGGTTTCCAGGAAACCGAACTCGTTGATGACCGAGAAAACGGACATGGAGGAGATCAGACCGATATTCGGACCTTCCGGTGTTTCAATCGGGCAGATACGGCCATAATGGCTGGAGTGAACGTCACGCACTTCAAAACCGGCACGATCACGGCTCAAACCGCCTGGACCGAGAGCACTCAAACGGCGCTTGTTGGTCAGTTCCGACAACGGATTGGTCTGATCCATGAACTGTGACAGCTGGTTTCTGGCAAAGAAATCGCGGACAACACCAGCGAATGCCTTCGGATTGACCAGCTTATTCGGAGTGATATTGGTTTCATCGCCATTCAGCAGAGTCATACGTTCGCGAACGAGACGTTCGGTGCGCAGCAATCCTACACGGCAATGGTTCTGCAACAGTTCGCCAACGGTTCTAACGCGACGGCTGCCGAGATGGTCGATATCATCAGTCATCCCGCCAGTGTTACGCAGATGCATCAGCATTTTGGTAGCTTCCATCAGGTCTTCCTTGAGGAGCGTGCGCTCTGTCAGGGGGAAGTCAAGTTTCAGCCGTTCGTTGATCTTGAAGCGCCCAACGGCACCGAGATCATAACGTTTGATATCGAAGAACAAACGCTTCAACAACTGTTTGGCGTTGCTGACACTCGGCGGATCGCCGGGACGCATTCTACGATAGATCTCCTTCAGCGCATCCTCCTGATTTCTAGCAGGATCATGCTGCAGGCAGTTGATAAGGTAATTGTCGCCGTTTTTGACATGGGCAACGGTGATCTTCTTGATATCGTTGTCGAGCAGAATCTTGAGATTCGACTCATTGAGAGAAGTCATTTCTTCAAGAATGATCTTCTCATCTTCATTCATTACATCGTCGATAACATAGTAGTCGGCGAGATTTTCTTTTTTCAACAACGAAGAAATAGACTCCGTGGAAATATCATAAACGGTAGAGAGGATATCCCGATTGGTGTCGTAGCCGATGGCGCGCAAGAAAGTAGTAATGAGGAATTTGCGGCGGCGGCGGCGGCGATCGAGATAGATATAGATCAAGTCATTAACATCAAACTGGACTTCCATCCAGGAGCCGCGGTCGGGTATAATGCGGTATGAATAGAGAGTACGACCGCTGGAATGTCTGGATTTTTCAAAACAGATCCCGGGCGAGCGGTGCAGCTGACTGATAATAACACGTTCTGCACCATTGATAACAAAGGTACCACGCTCGGTCATCACAGGGATTTCACCGAGGTAGACGCGTTCAGGTATTTCCTCATCTTTATTACGCATGAGGAAATCAACATGTAACGGAGCACTATATGTATTGCCATCTTTAATACAGTCGACGATTTCCGATTTAGGTTCGCCAACGGTATAAGAAACAAATTCAAGCACTAATTGTTTATCGAAACTTTCAATTGGGAAAATTTCGTTGAAAACCTCCTGAAGGCCCTGATTCAACCGTTGGTTGGGAGGGGTCTCCTTCTGAAGGAATGTTCTGTAGGATTCGATCTGGACCCCGATCAAGTCGGGCATATCCAAAACTTCCTGCAATTTACCAAAATTTACACGATCCGGCATAGTCCACCCTTTTAGTTTTGTACAAGAGCGACAAAGGGATATAATTCCCAGCACGAAAAAACTAACCTATAAAAACACAAAGAGACGGTGAGAATATTTTTCAATTCTCACCGCTTAAAACGAAAGCGAAACTGTTATTTTACTTCAACAGTTGCACCAGCGCCAACGAGCTGAGCTTTGATCTTTTCAGCTTCTTCCTTGGAGACGCCTTCCTTGACCGGCTTCGGGCAGCCTTCTACCAGGTCTTTGGCTTCCTTGAGGCCCAGACCGGTGATAGAACGGACTTCCTTGATAACGCCGACCTTGTTTTCACCGAAAGCGGTGAGAACAACGTTGAATTCGGTCTTTTCTTCAACCGGAGCAGCGGCAGCAGCCGGAGCGGCGGCAGCAACAGCTACCGGAGCAGCGGCGGTAACGCCGAGGCGATCTTCCAGAGCCTTAACCAGCTTGGAGAGTTCAAGAACGGTCATGTTTTCAACATAAGAAATGAATTTTTCCATTTCGGCGGAAACTTCAACTTTAGCTTCTTCGGACATTTTATATGCCTCCATATTATTTTGTGTGTTAAATTATTGTTCCAGTTTTTCCTGGTAGTTATTAAGGACATTAACGATGCTGGCAACTTTCGCATTAAGCACACTGACAAAGTTCCGAGCAGGAGCTTCGAGTACGCCAAGCAGCAGTGCATAAAGTACCGGCTTCGGCGGAATGGCCGCAATCGCGTCAACATCAGAAGCGCTCAAGAGAGAGCCTTCGATATAACCACCTTTAGCCGCCAGCTTTTCGTTAGTTTTGTTAAAGTCCTTGATAACCTTGGCAACCACGCCCGCATCTCCCTTGCCGGAAATAAGCGCAGTATCACCAGTCATTATATATTGGGCTAAGCTCTGAATATTGTTCAGTTCCGCCGCTTTACGAATCAGTGAATTCTTAAGTATGGTACAATCAGCTTCACACTTGGCCAACTCATTACGAAACTTCGAGAATTCCTTTACCGGCATACCGGAAAATGAAACGAAGTAAACGAAATCCGAGTTAACAAGCATCTCGCCAATGCCATTGACTAAGGTATTTTTTTCGCTTCTCATTGCATGGCCCTCACTAATTCTCTGATATCAAGTTTGACACCGGGGCTCATGGTGGAAGACACCGTACAGCTGATCATATAGACGCCTTTGGCAGTAGCCGGTTTGGCACGCATCAGCGCACGGAATACCGCTTCGAAGTTCTCATTGAGAGCCGCGGAGTCGAAATCAATCTTCCCAATAGGCACATGAACGCAAGAGCCACGGTCCGCACGGAATTCCACGCGACCAGCTTTGGCTTCGCGAACTGCATCACCGCAAGCATCCGTTACCGTACCAGTCTTCGGGTTCGGCATCAGGCCACGCGGCCCGAGAACACGACCAAGCTGACGGACTTGTTTCATCGCTTCGGGAGTTGCAATCAAAACGTCAAATTCCAGCCAGCCGCCCTTGATCTTTTCAATCAGGTCGTCAAAGCCGACATATTCAGCACCAGCTTCCTTGGCCTGTACAGCAGCATTGCCATCGGCAACAACCGCAATGGTAACCTGCTTACCGGTTCCTTTGGGAAGCGGTACAGCGCCACGGACAGTCTGATCGGATTTCTTGGGGTCAATACCAAGCTTGAAGGCGACATCAACGCTTTCATTGAACTTGACATGCGGCATGCTTTTGATTAAGTCAAAAGCCTGCATCGGACCATATTTGACCGACCGATCATAAGCCTGAAGCTGTGATTTGTAGAGTTTACTGTTACGCATCAACCACCTCAATTCCCATACTACGGGCAGTACCTTCGATTAAACGCCGTGCGGCGTCCTTGTCCCTGGCGTTCAAATCTTCTTTCTTAATCGCAATGATTTCATCGATCTGAGCGCGAGTCACTTTACCAGCCTTTTCGCGACCGGGTTTCTTAGAACCGGAGGCTAAGCCGGCCATCTTCTTAATCAAGACGGAAGCCGGGGGCGATTTGGTGATAAAAGTGAATGAGCGATCCTGATAAACAGTGATCACTACAGGGATGATCATGCCAGCCTGCGACTGCGTGGCGGCATTGAACTGCTTGCAGAATTCCATGATGTTCACACCAGCCTGACCGAGAGCCGGTCCGACAGGAGGAGCCGGATTAGCCTGTCCGGCTGGAAGCTGCAGCCTGATTTCCCCTGTTACTTTTTTTGCCATGATTTTCTCCTGAATTACATAATGTGGTCTGAACCGGCAGGAATTCTCCCATATTATGCTTTCGTCATCTTTTTTATTCAGAGTAGTTTGCCGCGATTAAATTTCGCGGTCAACCTGCCAAAACTCAAGTTCTACCGGTGTGGAACGACCAAAGATCGACACCATCAGCTTCAATTTGCCTCGTTCTGTGTCGATTTCCTGGATCGCGCCCTCAAAGTTTTCAAATGCACCATCCTTAATACGGACGGTTTCACCAATTTCATAGGAAATCTTCGGTTTAGCCTTTTCCTCTTTCCCACTCAACTGGGCCATCAGATCGTCGACCTCAGATTCAGAAAGAGGAATGGGCTTGTCGTTACCTCCGACAAAACCGATAATTCCCTGGGTGTTCTTAATAAAGTACCAAACGTTTTCATTCAACGCGCCCGACTCGGGATAATAAAGATCCATCCGAACCAGGATATAACCAGGGAAGAACTTTCTGGTAATCGTGGTTTTTCTTCCCTGCTTAACCTCAGAGACCTTTTCCGTCGGAATATAAACTTCGTAAACAGCAAGAGCATCATCTTCTGTTTTAAGATGTCGCTCAATACTGTCTCTTACTTTGTTTTCCTGTCCGGACAAAGTATGGATAACAAACCACTGTCCTTTTCCGTCACGTTCCATGGTATATATTCCCCGGGTGCTAAATTATTGAGTGATGGCATTAATCAGATATCTGCTGATCAGATCAACCACAAAGACGAAAGAGGTCAGGATAGCCATGGTGACAATAACCACAACAGTTGATTCAAACAACTCGGCTTTCTGGGGCCAGGTGCACTTCTGCACTTCACCAATGGTGCCGATGATGAACTCCCGGAATTTTCGGAGGAAACTTTCCATATTCTATCTGCCTCATTCTTATAATATATTCAACCGAACGAACGATACAAAATGGCAGGAGCGGTGAGATTCGAACTCACGACCTGCGGTTTTGGAGACCGCTGCTCTGCCAACTGAGCTACACTCCTCTGCACATGTATCGTCAAAAAAAACTATTTCGTTTCGCGATGAAGGGTATGCTTGCGTTCAAACTTGCAAAACTTCATTTTTTCCAGTCTTCCCGGAGTGTTCCGCTTCTCTTTTCTAGAAGTATAGTTGCGGTTTTTACACTCGGTACAGGCCAGAATAATAATTTCACGGGCCATAATAATCACCTGTATCTTTTGCGAAATTATCCCGAACAGCCAACGACTGTCCGGGATATCTCTCTTATACTCAGAGCAACTGGGAAGAATTACTTGATAATATCAGAAACTCTTCCGGAAGCTACGGTACGGCCACCTTCGCGGATAGCGAACCGCAGAGACTTTTCCATCGCGATCGGAGCAATCAGCTCAACAGTAATGGAGGTGTTGTCACCAGGCATTACCATTTCGATACCATCACCAAGGGTGATGATGCCGGTCACGTCGGTCGTACGGAAGTAGAACTGCGGACGGTAGTTGTTGAAGAACGGAGTATGACGACCACCTTCTTCCTTGGACAGAACGTAGATTTCCGCCTTGAAATTGGTGTGCGGATTTACAGAACCGGGCTTAGCCAGAACCTGGCCGCGCTGAACGTCTTCCTTCTTGGTGCTACGGAGCAGGCAACCAACATTGTCACCAGCACGACCTTCGTCCAACAACTTACGGAACATTTCAATACCAGTAACAGTTGTTTTCTTGGTCGGCTTGATACCGATGATTTCAATGTCTTCGTTAACCTTGATAACGCCGCGTTCGACACGACCAGTTACCACGGTACCACGACCTTCAATGGAGAACACGTCTTCGATCGGCATCAGGAAGGGCTGGTCGATATCGCGAACGGGTTCCGGAATGTAGCTGTCAACAGCATCCATCAGATCACAGATGCATTTGCAATCAGGACTAGTAGCAACACCTTCGGCTTCAACAGCCTTCAGCGCAGAACCCTTGATTACCGGAATATCATCGCCCGGGAAGTCGTAGCTGCTGAGGAGTTCGCGAACTTCCATTTCAACGAGTTCGAGCAGTTCCGGATCGTCGAGCTGGTCAACTTTATTCATGAAAACAACCAGAGCGGGCACACCTACCTGGCGAGCCAGGAGAACGTGTTCGCGAGTCTGAGCCATCGGGCCGTCGGTAGCAGCGATAACGAGGATCGCACCGTCCATCTGAGCAGCACCGGTGATCATGTTCTTAACATAGTCAGCATGACCCGGGCAGTCTACGTGTGCGTAGTGGCGCTTATCAGTTTCGTATTCAACGTGAGCAGTATTAATGGTAATACCACGTTCTTTTTCTTCGGGCGCACTGTCAATTTCGTCATACTTCTTGACCATACCGGAACCCATGCGCGAGGCCTGAACCATCGTGATAGCAGCGGTGAGAGTCGTCTTGCCATGGTCAACGTGACCGATGGTACCAATGTTTACGTGCGGCTTTGATCTTACAAATTGTTCCTTAGCCATTTTTTCCTCCTGGTACTTTTTGAGGTTGTTATTTATAATTCCATTAAAAACTTCAATTCCATTTTTTACAAAAAAATGGAGCCCACAACCGGACTTGAACCGGTGACCTCTTCCTTACCAAGGAAGTGCTCTACCGACTGAGCTATGTGGGCACCGGAATCACACTTATCGAAAAACCCAGGAGCGACCCGAGTCTTAAGGCCATAAGGCAATCCCTTAAATATATAAACTATTAAAAAAACACTTTTGGTGCTCAGGGGGGGACTTGAACCCCCACGGATTACTCCACATGCCCCTCAAACATGCGCGTCTGCCGATTCCGCCACCTGAGCATCATCTTCACCTGCATTTAGCAAGAGTCGTATAACATAAAGGCAGTTTCTAATATTGCAAATCAATTTTTATCGTTTTTGGCGATTTTTTCTTGTTTTGCACCCAAAGCCCCCTATTTCACGCCTTGAAAAGAGGAGGAAAAGCTTTCCAATCACAACGCCTATCCGTGCGGCTCTTCCTCGCTGCGGCGACGAATCAATTCGGATTGCAGCTTAACTTTAATCATCCGGCGGTCAATAATGCCTACCGGAGTCTTGGTGTTGTCAGCGGCGACCACCGGCAACTGATCTAGCCTGCATTCACTCATCTGCTGCTCTGCCGCCGCCAAGGTCTGATCCGGGGTAATACGTGCAGGAACCGAGTCCATAACATCCGCCACCAACAGCCACTCCCAGGTGTCACGATCCAGCAACACACTCTTCAGAGCTTCAAGAGACACCATTCCCGTAAGATGCCCGGCACGGTCAATTACCGGATATATAAACATATCATTATCACGAAAAAGCATCAGCGCCGAGCGCAACGAGTCGCTTTCCTTCAACATATGAGGCGACATGGAGGCCGCATCGCGTACGTGCAGCATATCCATCATATCATCCTCGGTAATATTCCGCCCCGCCTCACCCGCCAGCCGTACAGCCGCTTTAACCATGGCCGGACCAACCAGCTGTACGATCATCGTTGTCCCGGTGACGGCAAAAACGATAGCATCGCCCAAAGAAACATCCGGGGTAATCATGATATTCTTAAGGTTCTGCGCCGCAACAATGGAAAGGCCAACCGCCACCCCGCCCTGAGCAAACAGGCTCATCCCTAGATAACGGCGAACATTCCGGGGACTCCGGGAAATTGAAGCTCCCCAATACGAACCCAGCATCTTGCCGACACTGCGTCCGATCACATAGACCAGAACCAGCATCCAAATCCACCAGGTCATGCGGGAAAAACCCAGCCGCGCTCCGACGAGGACAAAAAACAGCACATAAATTGGAATTGAAAAACCGCGCAACAGCTTAAAGATAGGTTCACTGCGATAGGATGCCAGGTTGGTCATGACAAAGCCCAGAGTCATCCCCGCAAGAATCACATCCATACGCCACCACACGGCAACCCCGATCACCATCATTATCATCCCGACAGCCAATGCCACGCCGCGCTCCGGATGCCGGATCCAGCGCAAAAAGCCGATCAGCAACAGCGCCGCCATGCCCCCCACACCAATCGCGCCGAGCAGTTCGCGCGAAACGCCGATAAGTTCATGCCCGATCGAACCATGCCCGCCGGTAAGCAGTTGCGCCGAAGCCTTACCGATGCCGTAGAGTGTCATGGCCAAGGCATCGTCAAGAGCGACAATAGCAATGATTGCGGTGGTCATCACCCCCTGAGCGCGATACTCCCAGAGAACATCAACGGTCGAAGCCGGATCTGTAGCAGAGGCAATCGCCCCGAAGACAACCGCGCCAGCCAAAGCCACACGAAAATCTTTTGCCACCAGATAAATAACCAAATATGAAAGAGCTCCGACCAGAAAGAAGGCCATTACCCCTTCTCCTAGAAGAATAGCCGTAAACTGACGCCCATATTTCTTGAAGGCTTCGATCTTCAGCTCGCCACCAACCAAAAAACCAATAACCCCCAAGGCAAAATAATTGAACATCTGCAATGCTTCGGCATGCTTATTGCCGATAATATCGAAGCCGGATTCGCCGATGATGAACCCGATCACAATGTAGCCGACCACCTGAGGGAAACGGATTTTCTGGAAAGCCAAGGCCCCCAACATCCCCCCAATCACGCTCAAGCCAAGAATCAGCAGTATACCAGAGTTGATATCATCCATGACCGTTTCCGCGCCCTTCGGTCAACAAGGAATAAAATTCATCACCGTCCGCACTGTCAATCAGACACCGACGAAAAGCATCTTCCTTAAGACGACGACTGATCTGCGCCAGCAATTTCAAATGCTGATCATGCTGGTCTTTACGGGCGACGATCATAAAGATAAGTTTGACCGGCTTCGAGTCGAGCGACTCGTATTCGTCCACTCCCTGGCGCACCAGTGCCGCCGCCAGAATCACATCCTTCACCGAACCGATACGCACGTGAGGAATACCGATTTCCATGCCGATCCCGGTACTCATCAACTGCTCGCGGTGAAATATGCCTTCCTGAAGCTCTTCCTTTGACTTTATCATCGGGGATCCGGCAAGTGAATCAATCAACCGTTGAAGAATTTCGTTCTTGCTCACACGCTCCGCCACCAAAACATTATCCCGGCTCAAGATGCCGGATTGAAACAACGGCGCAAAATCAACCTGACCGGCCGCATCACTATTATGGCTCATATCATTACTCATTACATCTCATCCATACTTTAAATATTCAAAAAATCGAATCGTAAAAGATACTATATATATTAATAAGGTAAGAAAGTAAAGCCAAAATGAAGATGGTTGATAGTCTTTTTCCGAAAGTTTGTTCCCGACAGTTCAAGTTCTGCAAAATCGCAACCGACAACACCGGTAAAAAAAAAATTATTAACAGTTGCACTTTACCCCTTGCCGTGCTAGTTTACGAACTTACAGATAAATCCGACCACAGCTAAAGAATATTGGATTATATGAAAGCTAAAGATTTAAGAGAAAAATACATACGTTTTTTCCAAAGCAAAGGTCATGCGGCCATCAAAAGTGCATCGCTGATTCCGGAAAACGACCCGACCTGCCTGTTTACCACCGCCGGAATGCATCCGCTTGTTCCGTATCTTCTGGGTAATAAACACCCACAAGGGAAAAGACTTACCGACGTTCAGAAGTGTATCCGTACCGGCGACATCGACGAAGTCGGCGATCCAGTTCACCTGACCTTTTTCGAGATGCTGGGCAACTGGTCGCTTGGCGACTATTTCAAAAAAGAAGCCATTGAGTTCAGTTTCGAGTTTCTCACCAGTTCCGAATGGTTGAATATTCCGCTCAACATGCTGGCCGTCACCGTCTTTGCCGGCGACAGCGACTGTCCGTTCGACGACGAGGCCTATGCCATCTGGCGCAAGCTGGGCATTGATGAAAAACGCATTGCCAAATTGGGCAAAGCCCACAACTGGTGGGGCCCGGCGGGCCAGACCGGACCGTGCGGACCGGATACTGAAATGTTTTACTGGACCGGCGGCGGCATAACCCCCGAAACCTTTGATCCGGAAGACAAACGCTGGGTTGAAATATGGAACGATGTTTTCATGCAGTACAACAAGCAGCCCGACGGGTCTTTTGTCCCGCTTGAACAGAAAAATGTCGATACCGGCATGGGACTGGAACGCGTCACCGCTATCCTGCAGGGCAAGTCCAGCTGCTATGACACCGAACTTTTCCAACCGGTTCTGCACAAGATTGACGAGCTCCGCGGCTTGAATGATGCCCCGGCACAGCGTGGAAATTCCGAACGCATCATCGCCGACCATCTGCGCGCCGCCGTCTTCATCATTGCCGATGGGATCACACCAGGCAAAGTCGACCAGTCATATGTGCTGCGCCGTCTGATCCGCCGGGCAATCCGTGAAGGCAGAAAACTGGAAATCGCCGATGATTTCACGTCACAGATAGCGGAAGTCATCATCGACAACTTTAAATACGCGTACCCGGAACTGGGAGAGAAGAGTACCTCTATCAAGGCGGAATTTGAAGCTGAAGAAAAGCTTTTCGCGCTGGCTCTGGAAAAGGGAACTAAGGAATTTGAAAAACTGATCGACCGCGTTCCTCCCCATGTGGTCAAGAAAATCATCAGCGGCAAAAATGCCTTTTTCCTCTATGAGACCTATGGATTCCCCCTAGAACTGACGGTCGAGATGGCTGCTGAAAAAGGTTTTACCGTTGACAAAGATGGGTTTGAAGACGCATACCGCAAGCATCAAGAACTTTCCCGCAAGGGCGCAGAACAGAAGTTCAAAGGCGGCCTGGCCGACAATTCCGAGGCAACTGCGGCGCTCCATACCGCCACGCACCTGTTACAGGCGGCCTTACGCCGTGTTTTAGGCGCGCATGTTGCCCAGAAGGGCTCGAACATTACCGAAGAACGGCTTCGCTTTGACTTTTCGCATGAAGAGAAAATGACCCCGGAGCAAATAGCGGAAGTCGAAAAGCTCGTCAACGAGGTAATCGCACGCGAAATTCCCGTTAAGGTCGAGGAAATGACCGTGGAACAGGCCCGTGAACAAGGCGCCATCGGCCTCTTTGGCGACCGTTACGGAGAAAAAGTCACCGTATATACCGTCGGCGATTTCAGCAAGGAGATCTGCG
>QKAL01000006.1 GCA_003246475.1 Lentisphaerota bacterium | reverse complement strand
GGTAACCGCCGAACGAATAAAACTGCGCGCCATGGCCATAATCATGCAGGCGGGTATGCCTTTGCCACAGGCGTCACCTATTACGATCAATAGACGATTTTCATCTATCTCCATAAAATCGTAAAAGTCACCGCTGACTTCCTTGGCGGAACGAGTAAAGGAATGAACTACAAAACGATCCCAGGCCGGAAAAGAATCAGGAAGCAGCGATGCCTGCAGCTGCCGGGCAAATTCCAATTCCTGGTTAATCCGCTGTTGTTCGCTCAAATTGGAATAAACTTGGACAAAAGTCTGAGATAGGAGAACTTGGGAGGAAATAAATTTGAGTTTGCTGAATTGTTCCGGAGAAAACGGCTTATCCTTCGAGCGGTTGTTGACAGCGCAAATAACCCCGGTGACTTTTCCTTCACGGATCATTGGTATCGCCATCAGCGTTTTAATCGGAATCAAAGTATTCATTCCGGATAGGCGTAAATCGGAAGCGGCGTCTTCTACAAAGATATTTTCACGCTTTAACGCAGTCTGTCCGATCAAACCGTCACCCAATTTTATGCGGTCGCGTTTCAACGCTTCCTGAATGTATTTGGGTTTGGTCAGAATATACTGGCTGGACTGATGCAACAGCGGAAAACTTCCTGACAGGCCGGAAGCTCTGAGATAACCCTCTCGCAGTTCATAAATACACAGAGACTGGCATTCGATCAGGTCAGCCACATATCTGGCGGTCATGTTCATGGAATTGTCAATATCCTGCAGAGCATGCAGATTATGAGAAAAAAGACTGAGAAAATTGGAGATTTCAGCTTTCTGATGCATCAGGTCTTTTATTTTGCCGACCAGGATGTAATTCCGGTTGCTCAAGACGAAAATAAAACCGATGAGCACACAGAACGCCAATCCCAGAACAATCACCATGGTAAACGGCAGTGTCATGTTACTCCTGTCCATTTATTGATAAAAACAAAAAACCCGCCGCTAATAACTTTATGCAAATTTTCAAATTTTCAATCTTCAAATCGCCATATGATCTATAAAATAAGCAAATGAATGATCATTTTATAAAATTATGCGCGCAGTTAAATTGCCAGGTTAATATCCTGAGGGTATGGTTTTTTTTCACGAATCGTTGTGCAGTTGGGACGTTTAGACAGGATAAGGGAAATCGAAGGAAAAAAGTTCTGTCGGAACGGCTGATCCATGGAGACGAGAAGGGTACCGGCGGCGAGAGGAGATAACTCCGCCGGAGGAAACGAGAACGGACACGGGAGCAAGCAGTACCAGCCGACCGACAGAACTTAAGAATGAACACTGCCGGTCCCGGGCAGTCCCCGGAACCGGACTTTTTACAACTCAAGGCAGGGATCAGAAGTTGAAAGACTTCTTATCCTTGTCCAGGAAGAACTGATCGAAACCGTAATCGTTTTCGTCAATGTACTTACCTTTGATACCAGACTTTTCAATCTTTTCTTTAACGCCCTTGATATCGTCGGCAACGGCCTTTGGTGCGGCAGTTGTCGGGGTTACCGGAGATACTTCCAGAACCGCTACCAGATGGCTCTTCTTGGTCATTTCCGCTTCGGCGGAGAAAACCCAGCCCAGCCCGGGGATGTCACCGAGGAACGGGACCTTGCTGACGCTGCGGACAACGGCCTGACGGTCGAGGCCGCCGATGTAGAACATGCCGCCCTTGTTATCGACCTGGATCTGAGTCTTCAGATCGCATCTGCTGGTACGGGGTTCGCCATTGCTCTTGAAGCCGATCAAACTGGTCTCTTCCATCGCGATATTGATGTTAGTGACGTTTTCGCAGACCTGCGGGGTCATGGTCAGGACAAAACCATATTCCGTATTGATGGTCTTGCGGGTCTTGTCGCGATAGATGGTATACTGATTGTCGGTGGAGTAATTGTTAACTTCTGCACCGGCGTTATCGGTGACAACGACATCGAAAGCGCGGCATTCCTTTCCGAGGTTTTTGCCGTCGGCACGTTCGAAATAGGCGGTGGTGTTTTTATCGAGCGAAAGGAAGTAATAGTTCTTGCTAGCGCTGTAGTTATTGACGGTAGATTTACCGACGGTCATGGAGCCGCTGCCTTTGATGGAGATCGCCAGACCGGTGTACTGATCGACCGCCGCAAGGACGTAATCACCGGCATCGAAGTCACCAGTAACCTGCAGGAAGCTGCCGATCTCGGCGCGATTGGCAATCTGGTCGCCATCGGAGATGACCGGGATACGGGTAGTTGCAGAAATATTGGCCTCAACGTTGTTCATGATCGAGAGCGAACCGGAGGATACGACTTTGGCTTTGCTCTTGGCAACCAGGAAGTCCAGATACTTGCTGTTCCACTTCGGGTTGAAGTTGATGAAGCTGCTGTGAGCGTTCTTGACATATTTGTTGGCGACATCGTTGTTGGCGAAGTCCCAACCGTTGGAGTAGCGGCTGCCGGCGGAGAACAGGTCGGTACCGGGGCCGTTCTTCCAAGCCTGGAAATCTACGCCGAGATTACCGTCATTTTCCGAATCCATTTCATAAATGGTATATTTAACAACAGCTTCCGTGGTCGGGCCGTCATATTCGGCCAGAATTCCTTCAATCGTTTTGATGGACGCCGGAGTGGTGTAGAAGAACATGGCGTTCAGGCCGACGTCAGCACGAACGGAGTCTATACCGCCCTGCAGTTCGGTGATGTCATCGGCGCCCACCAGACCGACTTTCCGGATAATGCTCGAAAGGGTGGCGGAGTCGAAATATTTCGGGAAATAGAGATAGAAGCGGCGTCCGGCTGAGGAGGACATTTCCGGCCGGTCGAGCTTGGCGATGATGTCATCGATGCTCATGCCGTTATCCTTGGTCTCAAAACGGTACTGTTCCGCTGAGACTATCAGCATTCCGGTACCATCCACAAAGCGGATCGCTTCAACTTTGGTATCGTTGGTGTTAACCCGGCGGGAACGTACGGCACCCATGACATAGGGGCGGATTTCATACGGGTCGGCATACTTGAGTACATAGACCCGGGTAAATACGAACGGATCGTTGTTAGTGTTGACGAAATTGACCTTTTCAGTGTCTTTTTCGATCGCCACATGAAGCTGCGGCTGAACCTGCGATGGCATTGCTGCCGGGGTTGGGGAGTTCCAATCCTGTGCGGAAGCACTGCCACTCAGGACTAATCCGGCAAGACCGAGAGTATATAATATCTTAGATTTCATTTTTACTGCTTCCTTTTATTTCTTGTCCGCGTTTGCCAGCGTGTCGGCGGCGATGACCTTGCCGGCCCAGTCGGGCATAGCGGCATCAGGAGAAATCGCTTCCGCTTTCATCGTAACAAAAACTTTGGATTTGCTTTTTACTTTTGACTCGGAGCCCAGCAGATATTTCAAAACGGGAATTTCCCCGACAAACGGTACACCGTTGTACTGATAGGTGTAGACATCTTTGTCATAAGTGGCGATAAGTTTTTCTGCGCCGTCGGCAATGGTCAGGGTGGAATACATCGAATTGGTATTGACAGAAGCAACACCCTGATTGTTCTCTTCAACCGGCTCATCAACCTGCATCTGCCATCCGCACATCAGTGTTACGGCCTTTTCCGCCTTGTCGCCGTTGAAACAGATGATCGGCATCCGCACATAGAACCAGATATCGCTGGAGTCAAGGACTTCCACCGACATCTTCTGGTCGTCGTCTTTCTGGACGTTCTGGTATTCCGGAGTGAATTTGAAGCGGTATTTCGCGCCGTCATAGTTGTTGACGCCCGGATCGGAGTCCGCGCCGAAATCATTAACCAGTGACAGGGAAGCCGAAACCGCCATTTTGGCAACGCCCTTCTGGGCCAGCATACGCAGGAAGGTCGCGTCGATCTGCGGCGCAACAAAGATTCCGCCCAGACCGGTGGCCGCTCCACCTGGACCTTCGGCTACCAAGCTGGAAAGGTTGCTGAAATTGGTTACGTTATCCAGATTGGTATAATCGAAACCAGCGCCGAACAAGTTCATTCCCGGCCCGTTCTTCCAGCTGAGATAATCGATGCCC
Organism: Lentisphaerota bacterium; assembly: GCA_003246475.1. Classification (GTDB taxonomy): domain Bacteria; phylum Verrucomicrobiota; class Lentisphaeria; order Victivallales; family SZUA-371; genus SZUA-371. Next base: position 763 of record QKAL01000006.1, on the reverse strand, counting down.
AGTTCGCGGAAGTCGTTGTCGTTGACCAGATAAAAATTCAGGTAAATGCGCATCTGGGGCAACGGACGGTCAACCGCGGTCAGGAATTTCTTATAAAGTTCGCCTTCGGACTTCGACGACTTCCAATAGAACATATTGGTCGGCTCGTCGTAGTAAGCTGCTCCGGCACCGAGGCCGCCGGTGAACGTCTGTTCGATCACTTCCTTCATATTGGTGGTACCGCGGAACTTCGAGCAATAGGTGAAACGGTAGATTCCGTCGCCGTCAACAATGGAGCCGGCGGCGTCCTTTTTCAGAGAGGGATGGTCCAGTTTTTTGACCATATCGTCAACATAGGGGATCATATCGTTACCAGTACTGATAACAATGAATTTAGTTCCGCCCTTGGAATAATCCAGACTTTTTATGTTGGATTGTGGGTCATAACGCTTTATGGCTCCATCAATGTAAGGCGCAATATCGTGCGCGTCAACGTTTTTCAGTTCATAGACCTTAGTGGTCATGTAATGCTGATCCCGGTCTTCATTGAAGATAATGGTCCGGGTCTTTTCCGCCAGACAGTTCATGGCCATAAGCCCAGAACAGCAAATTGCGATTAATCCTGCTTTCTTCATTCTTTTAATCCTCTTTAATGCTTAATAACTCTTTAGACTTCTCTCTCATACCGAGCCGTTGGTTCTTCATGCAATTTCTCCTTTCTCCTGAAGACTTATTAACATTCCGTTCGGTGAACATTGCCATCGTATATAGCCGATTTAATGCC
>QKAL01000264.1 GCA_003246475.1 Lentisphaerota bacterium | reverse complement strand
GAAAACGTGGTGTATTGGATAGCGGATGGCGGCAGCGGTGAGGTGTTGGCGTGGAATACGGATCAGTTCCCTTTCGAGCCGGAAAAGATCACGGATATGTTGCGGGAACATCCTGATTCCAGTTACCGGTTCGAGTCATATGTCAGTTCCCGAATGCCCCGGTTGGTTTGTGTGAAGAAGATTCCGGAGCGTAATCTTTACATCGCGGCCGGCTTGACCGAATCATATGTGGTCGCCCAAGCCCAGGAAAAGAGCCGGGAACAGATCCGCAATGTTATATTCGATAATGGCAGCGGCTATATTTATGCGTTTAATACAGCGTGCGTAAATATTGTCCACCCCTATTTGCGTCATCTGGAAAACACCGATTTCTCCTATGTCAAGGATGCGCGGGGGATGCGTTTGGTTCAGGAGATGATCAACCTGGTACTCAAACAGGATGAAGGGTTTATCAATTATTACTGGCCGCGTCCCAGAAAAAATTTGCCGGACATTCCTGACGCCCCCAAACTGACATATGTCAAACTCTTCAAACCGTGGATGTGGATGGTGGCTACCGGTGTTTATGTCGACAGTATTGACGAAATGGTGAAGCAGAAGTCCGAGGTAATCAATGCCTCGGTAGGCGAGATGATCAACAAGACCATTTTCAATACCTGTGTCCTGACGGTTGTGCTGATTATTTTTTCCGTCTTTTTCTCGGCGTCCATCAGTCGTCCGATCGAACAGCTGGCACAGACCATGAAGGATATCAATCCCGACAGTCTGAACGTAACGGATTTATGCCTCAAGGGGTCGACCGAGATTGTGCAGCTGGGAAAGACCTTTAACATGATGTTGCGTAAGGTCAGCGACAGTATGATTAAAGTCAAAGAAGCGGCGGGTGCCAGGGAAAAAGCGATCAATGAATTGAATGTTGCACATGAGATCCAGTCGGAAATCATTCCGCAGTTGTTTCCGATCATCCATGAATCGGATGGGTTTGAGGATTATGTGATTAATTTTCCATCCGAAGGCGGTGGCAGTACGCTCTATGAGCTGCAGATGGTTGCTCCGGATAAACTGTGTTTCATGGTTGGGGATGTTTCCCGTGCCGGGTTGCCCGCTTCCATGTATACGATTGTGATACGTTCGCTGTTGCGTACTGCCGGCTTGCATACGAGCAACTCCGGTGTTCTGCTTAACGAGATCAGTTCGATTCTCAGCCGAAATCGTCATATGTCCACCTATATCAGTGCCTTTCTCGGCATTCTGGATCTGAAGACCGGGGAACTTAATTATACCAATGCCGGCCATGCGTTCCCGTTGTTGGTGCGCCAGTTGCGTGATATTGAAGAGATTCCCACGATTCACGGTTCCCCGCTTGGGCTGCAGAAGAATATGAGTTATTTGAACGACCGGATCTTTTTGACTCCGGGTGATGTAGTACTGCTTTATTCCAATGGCCTTCTGTCGATGTTGAAACGTGTGCACGGTGAAGGTAAGGAGGTGACGCTGATCCGGAACATGCTGGTGCTGAATCTGCGTTCTACGGCCGAGGATACCATGTTCAATACTGAAAAATATATCGAAGATGTGGTTGCCGGCATGGAGCTGGATGAAGATGTCATGGTCATGGGCGTACACTATCGCGGCCCGGGCGGGGGTAATGACTCAAGGAGTTTGAAGTGACGGTTTTTTTCTGGCGCCGATGCCGAAAAAAAGAGTTTTTTTGATGAGCCTGCGGGATTCCGACTTGTTTTATCTACATTTATAAGGCAAATTATATACGTACAGCTGAAATACGAGTATCAGCCTGTCTGCGTTTGGGATAATTAAGGAAAATTTTTATTATGGTTACTATTAAAACCAATGTGGGCGACATCAAGGTCGAATTGTTTCATCAGGAAGCACCGGAGACGGTAAAAAATTTCCTGCAATATGTTGAAGATGGATTTTACAACGATACCATCTTTCACCGTGTTATTGACGATTTTATGATCCAGGGCGGCGGTTTTAACTCCGAATTCGAGGAAAAGGATACCCGTGAGCCGATCGTAAACGAGGCCGACAACCGTTTGAGCCATGATGCCGGAACCATTGCCATGGCACGTACGATGATGGTGCACAGCGCCACCAGTCAGTTTTTCATCAATGTCAAGGACAACCACTTTCTGAACTATCGCGACCGCTCCCCGCAGGGGTTCGGTTACTGCGTTTTCGGCAAGGTCATTGATGGCATGGATATCGTCAATAAGATCAAGAAGGTCAAAACCGGCAATCGCGGTTATCACAGCGACGTCCCTAAGGATCATATCGTGATCAAGGAAATCGTCCGGGCCTGACCGGAACGGCATCATGGAGATCGAAGGTGTTGACATTCTGGTCCGTTCGCCGGAACGTCGGACCCTGTGTATAATGATTGACCGTGATGCCCGCGTCTGTGTCCGCGCTCCCTCCGCCATGCCGCTGGATACCATCCGGCGGTTTGTCGATTCCCGTCGCCAGTGGATCGAGACCCGGCGTCAGGCGGTGCGCGAACGACTCGCGCGGACTCCCGTCCGCAACTTCACCGAAGGTGAGTCGTTTCTTTTTAAAGGACAGCCATATCCATTGCGTTTTACTCCCGATTCTCCCGCCCCCATTGTTTTTGACCGGGCATTCATTATCCACGAGCGTTACCGCCGCAAGGCCCGGCAGATGCTGGTCGGCTGGTATGAGATGAAAGCCGAACAGATGATCGGCGAGCGGGTGAAAGTCTATGCCGACGCTTTTGACATTGACTACGCCGGGGTCAAAGTGCGCGACACTCGCAGTCAGTGGGGATCGTGTACAATTGACGGGCGGTTGAGCTTTTCCTGGCGGCTGGTGATGTGTCCGACCCGTATAATCGACTATGTGGTGGCGCATGAGCTGGCGCACCGCCGTCATATGAACCATTCACAGGCGTTCTGGCTGCTGGTGGAAAAGATGCGTCCCGATTACAAGGAACAGCAGCAGTGGCTGAAGGAAAACTCCCCGCTGCTGCGCTTTTAATGATTCTGATTTCCTGTCTTATGATCTAAATCATCCTTAATATGCTGTGATTTTCTTCCGGGTGACTTTACATCCGCTTTTTCCGGTGCTAGTTTTTAATTGTGTGGCTAAAGAAGCAACCGGAGGGGGGACACTCATGGATATGACTCGCGATAATATCGAAGCTCGCCTGAAAATCCAACTCGATGCGATCTATGGCGATCGCGCGGGGGCAATCTTTACCGGTCTGACGGTGCTGCTGGAGAAATACCGCCGGCTTATTCAGCCGCGTTCCCGGACAACGTGGAGCGAAAAAGATGCTCTGCTCATAACCTATGGCGATTCGCTGGTCGGAAATGAACCGCCCTTAAAACTGCTTCATGATTTTGTCCGGCGGCACTTCGGTTCGTCGCTGACCTTTGTCCACCTGCTGCCGTTTTTTCCCTATTCGTCGGATGATGGATTTTCGGTCATCGATTACCGCCGGGTTCGCGATGACCTGGGCGGGTGGGACGATATTCAGGCATTAAGCCATGATTTTCAACCGGTTTTCGATGCCGTTATCAACCATGTTTCCAGCGAGTCGCACTATGTGAAACAATATCTTGCCGGAGATCCGGCCTATGCCGATTTTTTCATCGATCTGCCGCCCGATACCGATACTTCGGCGGTGGTCAGGCCGCGCAACCTGCCCCTTCTGCATGAGTTCGATGCCGTTGACGGTAAAAAATGGCTGTGGACCACCTTCAGCCGGGACCAGGTAGATCTCAATTTTAATAATCCGGCCGTGCTTCTGGAGATTGTCGATATTCTGCTTTTCTATGCGGTCAAAGGGGCGACGATGATCCGGCTTGACGCGGTGCCGTTCATGTGGAAAAGGCTGGGAACCAGCTGTTCGCATCTGCCGGAGAACCACGCCATCGTCAAACTTATCCGCGCGGTGTTCGATCTGGTCGCACCGCAGGTGCTGCTGCTTTCCGAGACCAACGTGCCGCATCGGGAGAATGTTGCCTATTTCGGCGATGGCGGCGACGAGGCTCAGATGATCTACAATTTCTCTCTGGCTCCGCTGATCCTGTGGTCGGTGCTCAAAGAGGATGCGGTGGCGTTGTCGCATTGGGCGGCAAATGTCAATAAGATTGGTGATGGCGTGACCTTCCTGAACATCACCGCTACACATGACGGCATCGGCTTGCGGCCGACTGAAGGTATATTGTCCAACGCCGAACGTGACGAGCTCTGCGCGGTGGTACGGTCACGCGGCGGCGAAGTGTCGATGAAACGCAATACCGACGGGTCCCTAAGTCCTTATGAATTGAACATCAACTATTTCGATGCGGTTAATCCCCGGGGTGAAGATGAAGATATTGCCATACGCCGCTTCATGCTGACCCAGACGGTTCCGATGTCGTTCATCGGCATTCCCGGCATATATATTCATAGTCTGCTCGGATCGCGCAACTGGACTGAAGGAGCAAGGTTGTCCGGGAGGGCGCGATCCATCAACCGCGAACGGCTTGATGTGACGGTCGTTGAACAGGAGTTGGTTCATAAGGCATCGCTCCGGTCGAGGATCGCGGCGGAATTTCGGCGGCGCCTGTCGGTACGTGCGTCAATACCGGCCTTTCACCCGGGAGTTCCGCAGGAGGTGCTTCATCTTGATCCTTCTCTGTTTGCCTTGAGGCGGCGGAGTGAGGATGGCGGCCGGGAAATCATTGCCCTGCATAATTTTTCCGGCAGCGAGGTGCGTTGTGACCTGACCCCATGGGGGCGAGGGCGTCGCTGTGACCTGCTGGAAGGATCCCGGC
>QKAL01000186.1 GCA_003246475.1 Lentisphaerota bacterium | reverse complement strand
TAGAATACGGAACCATACTTTTCCTTATAATACTCCAGCGGCTTGAGCAGCCGGACCAGCACTATTCCGCACTCGTGTTTGATTGCTTCACTCATTTTATCGAAATCTCAGGGCAAATGCCGACCGTTAAATATTGTAAATTAAAACTTGTTCCTGAAGTAAAAGTAAAGTATCCGGTAAATGAGGATATTCAAATCATTCCGGGAAAAAATACGATATCTTTCGGTCAAATATATCGGCTAGCATTACTAACTTTAAAAAAATTACTTTCTTGTAATAATATTTTTTTATTGCCACTTGACAATGCCCGATAATAATGGTATTATAGCACCACAATACAATAACAGGTGTAATTATGGCTCATATATTATCATTCTCGGAAGCAGCGGCAATAGGCATTCATACGGTACTGTTGCTGGCAATAGACCAGGGACATGCCCTCACCACCAGAAGCATGTCCGCGTCACTGAATATTTCCGACCATCACTGCGCCAAGGTCATGCGGCGACTGGTCAAGGCAGGAATAGTCAAAGCCACCCGTGGTCCCGGCGGTGGATTCACCCTTGCCCATGACGCTGCCGCTCTTACACTTATACAAGTATATCAGGTGATTGAAGGAGAACTGGAAGAAAAACACTGCCTTTTTCAGACCAATAAATGCCCGGCACAAAAGTGTCTGTTCCATGAACTCACACTTGATGTAAATAAGACGGTCAGAGATTATCTGAGCAAAACTACATTTGCCGATCTGGCGCGGCAAAGCAAATAAACATTCAGGAGGATATAAAATATGAAAAGAAAAATCATCAACATCAGCGAGGAGAAGTGTAATGGCTGCGGCCTGTGCGTAAATGCCTGCCACGAAGGGGCAATCCAACTGGTAGACGGCAAAGCGAAACTGGTCAGCGACATCTACTGCGACGGTCTGGGTGTATGTATCGGAGAGTGTCCTCAAGGCGCAATAACCATTGAGGAACGGGAAGCTGCCGCTTTCGATCCGGCGGCGGTGGAAGCGAAGAAAACGGTGCCCCAGCCTCCCAAAACCGAGAAAAAAGCCTGTGGTTGTCCGGGTTCGATGGCCATGGCACTGAAACCTGCCTGTCACGCAACTGCAGAGCCGGGAGAGGTCGCCCCACAGTTACAACAATGGCCGGTACAGCTGCATCTGGTTCCGGTAAACGCTCCTTACTGGGAAAATGCCGACCTGCTGATTGCCGCCGACTGTGTCGCTGTGGCCTATGGAGACTTTCAGAATAAGCTTTTAAAAGGAAAAAAAGTAATAATTGCGTGTCCAAAACTGGATGAAACGACAAATTATGTTGACAAATTGGCCGACATCCTTATAATTAACAGTATACGCAGTCTCACCGTTGCCTTTATGGAAGTTCCCTGCTGTTCGGCACTGGTGCGTATCGTGAAGGAGGCTCTGACCAAAAGCGGCAGGAACATACCTCTTGATCTGGTACGTATCGGTATTAGCGGCAACGCAGAGAACCTTTGATAATTTAATATAAACCTAAACTAAGGGGGTTATTCATCATGAGTGAAATGTTTTGTTTCCAATGCGAACAAACGGCGCAGTGCAAAGGTTGTGAGGTCAAGGGTGTCTGCGGGAAGGAACCAAATGTAGCGGCATTACTGGACCTTACGGTTGCAGCAGCCAAGGGCCTGTCCCAATACGCTCATCGAGCCCGCGAGCTGGGCAGTATCGATGACGAAGTCAATCAGGCCACGATCGAAGCTCTGTTCACAACCGTGACCAATGTGGACTTCGACCCGGAAAAAATCGCGGCTATATGCCGTCATACCTTCGCCATGCGCGACATGAGCAGAAAAATGTATGAACATGCCTGTCAAGCCACCGGACATTCAATCCGGCATCCAGAAGGACCGGCGGCCATGGTCCCGGCCAACACTCTGGAAGGCATGATCGAACAGGGTAAAACCGTCGGCGTCCTGTCGCGCCGCGCCTGCTTCGGAGAAGACATCTCCGGGTTGCAGGAGCTGTTGACATATGGACTCAAGGGGGCGGCAGCCTATGCGGATCACGCACTGCTCCTGGGGTACTGCGACGACTCGATTTTCGCCTTTTTCCACAAAGCGCTCTGTGCTCTGGCGGAAGACATTACCGACGTCAATAAACTGTTGGAACTGTGCATGGAATGCGGACAGGTCAACATCAAGACCATGGAACTGCTGGATCGTGCCAACACCACGACTTACGGTAATCCGGTGCCGACTCAGGTTCGGATCACTCCGGTCAAAGGCAAGGCAATTCTTGTTTCGGGGCATGATCTGAAAGACCTCGAGGAGTTACTCAAGCAGACGGAAAACACCGGCATCAACATCTACACCCATGGTGAAATGTTGCCCTGCCACGGTTATCCCATGCTCAAAAAATACAAACATCTGGTTGGAAATTACGGCGGCGCATGGCAGGATCAGCAAAAAGAATTCGACGCCTTCCCGGGCGCCATCCTGATGACCACCAACTGCATCCAGAAGCCGCGCGACACTTACATCAATCGTATTTTCACCTGTGGACTGGTCGGCTGGCCCGGAGTCAACCATATTGCCAACCGTGATTTCTCGCCGGTAATCAACGCGGCTCTGGCAGCGGAAGGTTTTACCGCCGACCAACCGGAAAAGAACATCATGGTAGGTTTCGGCCATGATGCGGTCCTGCAAAACGCCGGCGCGATCATTGACGCGGTAAAATCCGGCTACATTCGCCACTTCTTCCTCATCGGTGGCTGCGACGGTGCCAAGTCCGGGCGCAACTACTACACCGAGTTTGCGGAAAAAGTTCCGAAAGACTGCGTTATTTTAACGCTGGCTTGCGGCAAATATCGTTTCAACAAGAAGGACTTCGGCACCATCGGCGGCATTCCCCGCCTGCTGGACATCGGACAGTGCAACGATGCATACTCCGCGGTCAAAATTGCCATAGCGCTGGCTGACGCATTCAAATGCGGCGTCAACGATCTGCCGCTGTCGATGATATTGTCGTGGTACGAGCAGAAAGCCGTCGCGATTCTGTTGAGTCTGCTGTCTCTGGGCATTGAAGGGATTAAACTGGGACCGACACTCCCGGCGTTCGTTACCCCCAACGTGCTTAAAGTACTGGTGGAAAAATTCTCGATAGCCCCGACGGGCGATGTCGATGAGGACATGCAGGTAGCCTTGGCTCAGAACTGAGAATCTTAAAACATAAAGCCGGGATGGAAAACCATCCCGGCTTTTCTACTTTGACCGTTAATCTGAAAATATCCAGATTACCATTCCGACATTTTTTGCGTCAAAAATGCCGCTGATTTTCAGTGCCCGCGATATGAGGGATCTTTGACCAGCTCACGGCGACGCCAGACATTATGGCTGACGGCTTTTCCCTGACCGTTCCATAAGCGCTCAAAATCCGTCTTGAAATCAGCGATATCGGCAAACCCCTCAGGGTATTCCTCGAACAGTTGCGATGCCATCACCACTTTCCGGACAGCTTCCAGATAATTGACGTCGTCCGTGGAAAAATGGAACATCCCGCCCGGTTTCAGAATACGGTGGACATGGACCATGAAGTCGGAACAAAGCAACCGGTTGGAACGGTGGCGGTCCTTCGGCCACGGGTCGGGACAAAGGATATGGAGTCGGTGCACAGCTTGGTCAGGCATCATCATTCCCAACAACACCCTGGCCTCGACGCGCAATGCCTGAATATTATCCACACCTTCACGTTCATTGCGCTTTACCAGCTTGCGGAGCCGTCCGATCATCACGTCGGCGGAAATAATAAGGCGTTCGGGATAGCGGTGCGCGAGCAGAGTAGAAAAAGATCCCTTCCCGCACCCCATATCTACTTCAATGAGCTTTTCTGGCGGCAAATCGATTATGTCGTCCAATCGACAATAATCAGATGAAATGATCTTTATAAACTTATCTTCAATTTTATTAAGCATTTCCGGTAAATTTCCAGTGAATTATCATTTTTCGCGATTATATTAAGGGCTTTAAGATAATATCGAAAGCGTTTTTTTCCACTATTTAAAGGGAAATTTTTTTGACGGGAAATTCGATGCATATTCTATTTGTGTGTACCGGGAATACCTGCCGCAGTCCGATGTGCGAGGCTTATTTCCGGCTTTTGTGCGAACAGGCAGGCTGCAAGGACGTCACTGTCGGCTCCGCCGGGATCTTCGCCGGCGGCGGAGCGCCCGCGTCAGAAAACTGCATCCGGGTAATGCGGCAACTGGGAATCGAGATGGATCATTTTCGCAACACGCAGTTGACCATCGATCTGCTCGACAAAGCGGATTGGGTGATTGCCATGACCAACGGCCATCGTCAGCATATCGGCAAAATATCACCGCAATCTCAGTCAAAAACGCGTTTGCTCATGGAATTTGCCGACAGCGGAGAAACCGATGTGACCGATCCGTTCGGCGGCAATATCGAAGAATACCGGCAATGTTTTGATGTAATGAAAAAGGCGTTGGATAATCTGTTTCTGGATTTATGTCACAATGCAAAATAACAATAAAGATAATTCACGATCAATCTAAGGAGTGATAGTAATGAAAAATATAGTTGACTGGCAGAATAAACCGAACATCAAGCTGGCGGTGGCGACCGACCACGGCGGCTTTGAAATGAAAAAAGAACTCGTTAAATATCTCACGGCGAAAAACATCACCGTTGTCGACTGCGGTCCCTGCGCATACGACGCGGCCGACGATTATCCGGACTTTGCCGGCATCGCCGCTTCCGCCCTTTCCAAGGATGAAGTCGATTGCGGCATCCTGATCTGCCGTTCCGGCGTCGGTATGGGCATCAACGCCAACCGTTTCAACATGGTTCGCGCCGTTGTGGCCTATGATACCAAAGTCGCAAAACTCAGCCGCGAGCACAACTGTTCCAACATGCTGGTACTGCCCGGCGATTTCGTCGACAACCAGAAGGCATGTGAAATCGTCGACACCTGGTTGTCAACGCCGTTCAGCGGCGACATGCGCCATGTCCGCCGCCTGGAAAAGATCGAACGCAACTCCTATGACGAAATCGCCGCCGTCCGCAGCGTCGACCCGGTTCTGGCCGCCGCCATCGACCGTGAATCCGAACGCCAGGCCGAAGGCATTGAACTGATCGCTTCGGAAAACTTCACCAGCGCCGCCGTCCGTGCCGCTCAGGGCTCGATCCTGACCAACAAATACGCCGAAGGTTATCCCGGCAAGCGTTATTACAACGGCTGCCAGTTCATCGATGAAGTCGAAGCTCTGGCCATCGACCGCGTCTGCAAGCTCTTCGGCGCTGAAGCCGCCAACGTCCAGCCGCACTCAGGCAGCCAGGCCAATATGGCCGCCTATTTCGCGCTGATCCAGCCCGGCGACACCGTGCTGGCAATGAGCCTCGACCACGGCGGGCATCTGACCCATGGTCATCCGATGAATTTCAGCGGCATGCTCTATAACATCGTTCCCTACGGCGTCAGCCGCGAAACCGAAACTATCAATTATGACGAAGTTCAGAAGCTCGCCGAGCAGCACAAGCCCAAGCTGGTGGTTGCCGGAGCCAGCGCCTACCCGCGCGTCCTCGACTTCAAACGCCTCCGCGCCATCGCCGATTCCGTCGGGGCAAAACTGTTCGTCGACATGGCTCATATCGCCGGTCTGGTAGCTGCCGGTCTGCATCCGAATCCGGTCGAATACGCAGACATCGTCACCTCCACGACCCACAAGACCCTGCGCGGACCGCGCGGCGGGCTGATTCTCTGCAAAGAAGAATACATCAAGGCAATCAATTCCAAGCTGTTCCCCGGCATCCAGGGTGGACCGCTCGAACACGTGATCGCCGGCAAGGCAGTATGTTTCCACGAAGCGATGAGCGCCGAATTCAAATCCTATCAGCAGCAGGTTGTGGCTAACGCAGCGAAACTCGCAGCGGAACTCGCCCGTCTCGGCTTCCGTATCGTTTCCGGCGGTACCGACAACCACCTGATGCTCGTCGACCTGCGCCCGAAAAACGCCAAGGGCCGTCCGGTCGCCAATGCGCTGGACAAGGCACATATCACCGTAAACAACAACATGATCCCGTTCGACCCGGAAAAACCGTTCATCGCCAGCGGTATCCGTATCGGCACCCCGGCGGTGACCACCCGCGGCATGAAGGAAACGGAAATGTTGAAGATCGCCGATTATATCAATCGTGCGGTCAGCGTAATGGAAGACGAAGCGGCGCTGGCAAAAATCGGCGAAGAGGTCAAAGCCTTCACCAAAGCGTTCCCGCTTCCCCAGTTCTAATTTCGATACGAGGTTATTAAAATGATCGATCTGAAGATTATCCGGGAAAACCCGGAACTGGTCAAGGCGACCTGCAAAAAACGCGGCTGCGATGTTGACATCGACGCGCTGGCGGCGCTGGACCGCGAACATCGCGAAGCTCTCGGCAAAGCGGAAGGACTCCGCGCTGAACGTAACCGGCTCAGCAAGGAATGTCAGACCAACCCTGACGCACGCGTCAAAGTCAAGGACATGAAGGAGGAGCTGGCTTCTCTGGAAGAGCGCTCCGCCGTTCTCGCCAAAGAAATCGACGAAAAACTCAGCTGGCTGCCCAACCTGATCGACGACGCGGTCCCCCAGGGGGAAACCGATGCCGATAATCAAGAGATTCGCAAAGTCGGCAAACTGCCGGAATTTTCCTTCCAGCCGAAAGACCATCAGGAACTCGGCGAGATCCTCGGCATTATCGATGCCGCCCGCGGCGCTAAAGTCGCCCAGGCAGGTTTCTATTACTGGAAAGGCAAAGGCGCGCAGCTCTGCCAGGCATTGTTCTACTGGACTCAGATGGAACTTATCAAGCGCGGCTTCACACTGTTCATGACCCCGTGCGTAGCCAAGGAGCACACCCTCTACGGTACCGGTTATCTGCCGTTCTTCGCCGATCAGACCTATGCGCTGAAAAACGAAGACCTGGCTCTGATCGGCACCTCTGAACAGACGCTGGTCGGCTATCACGCCGATGAAATTCTCGAAGGCGAACAGCTGCCGTTGTGCTATACGGCCTACACTCCGTGCTTCCGTACGGAATCCGGCAGCTACGGCAAGGCATCACGCGGCATCTTCCGCGTCCACCAGTTCCACAAGGTCGAACAGATCATCTTCTGCAAACCGGAAGACTCCGTCAAATACCATGAGTTCTGTCTGGAAAACGAGGAATATCTGCTGCAACAGCTTGGTCTGCCCTACCACGTAGTCAATGTCTGCCTCGGCGACATGGGCGCTCCCGGCTACCGCAAATTCGATATCGAAGCCTGGTTCCCGGGTTTCAACGCCTACCGCGAAGTCACGTCAAACACCAACCTGACCGACTTCCAGTCCGGACGGTTGAAGATCCGTTATAAGGACAAGGACGGCGGCAAGGGCTTTGTGCATACCATCAGCGCCACGGCAGTAACCGACCGCGTCGCCATCGCCATTCTGGAAAACTACCAGCAGGCCGACGGCTCAGTGGTCATCCCGGAGGTGTTGCGTCCCTTTACCGGCTTCGACAAGATCGAACCGGCTAAATAAGGACAGGATGATAAGATTAAAAGCGGACCGGACTCGTTCCGGTTCGCTTTTTTATTTGCGGTCATGCGGCAGACGGGCTGCGGCATGACGAACCTGATTAAGCTCTCGCACATTGTTTTTGTGCTGCTCATAGACCGAGCGTAAAGCAATGGTAAATAAAACCAGCAATATTGCCAGGCACAACATTACGATCACAATTGCGGAACCCCGTTCATCTGGACGGTGCATCTGTCACCTCCCCGTTTATCACCGCCGCCAGGCGTAAAGGCGGCTCTGCACATGCCTGTCGTGATACAGTCAACACTGCAAGGTTAGATTGTTTATCCCACGACGCGCGCAGCCGGAACTCATCCGGTATCGGAAACGTAAATCGCTGCCCGCCGGTGATCTCACAGCAGATCATATTCTCCCAGATTACAATACGCCCGCGACTGCCAATGACTTCGTCCGGAGTAAAACGTTCGGGGGTTCCGATCTTTCCAACCGACGAACGCCAGCAGGTCTGCAACCGGAAAGCCTCGCGATAATAGTAGTTGGCGGCGGATACCGAACGCAACGTAAACATCACGTCATAAAAAGTCTTTCCCGCCAATCCAAGGAATATTGCCGCGATGGCAACTGTCAGCAACAAATTGATAAACGGTATCCGATTCTTCCGGTCTATTGTTTCGGACATGGTATCTCCACTGCGGCCAGCTGCCGCTTTTCGTTGCCATCCTGACATGATATGGAAAGTAGCCACGTACCATCGCGACCGTTGTCCAGTTTATTTTCAACAAAAGGGTCAATTCCGGCGGCGGCACATTCCTCACTCAGAAAACGTGACGCGGTTTGCGGGTCAATATGCTTTAAAGCCGCAAGCCGGGTTACCGTGATATCCATAGCCAGGATCGCCCGGCTTTCCAGAGACAGTATCTGGGCAGTATGCGACAGGCCGCTGGCGGCGCGGCTGAAAACCGCCATCATAACCACGGCCAGCACCAGCGAGCATACAATGCCCGGCGTCAGTTTCCTTGCCGGAAACAGCTTCAGTCTTTCAAAACTTCTTCCCATGGACGTTTATAGAATTTTTTTCGATCGTCAAAAACGTTGAAACGGATAATATGATAAAGCGCGGAAACGCCATCGCGCCAGGTTATCTTCTTGCCCTCGTCGTAACGGCGCGGGTTATAGGAGATCGGAACTTCAAAAATACGCAGGCAACGCGCTTTGGCAAGCTTGGCGGCAAATTCCACCTCAATGCCGAAACGCTCCGAATTGAGATTGATGTTCTGGATCACTTCTCTACGGAAACACTTGTAACACGTTTCCATGTCGGTAAGGTGGATATCCGTAAATACATTGGAGAAAAAAGTAAGCACTTTGTTGCCCATCTCATGACGGAAATAGCGGACCATTCCCGGAGACCCCATGAAACGGGAACCATAGACGACATCAGCCTTGCCATTGATAAGCGGCTCGACAACCAGAGGATAATCGTCGGGAGAGTATTCGTTGTCAGCATCCTGAATGATGACAAAGTCAAGTGTTGCCTCGGCGATGCCGCGCGTTACCGCCGCACCCTTGCCGTGATTGACATCCTGATACAAAACCTTGATTCCGGGCTGCCCCTCGTAGGATTTAAGTTTGTCCCTGGTACCGTCTTTTGAACAGTCGTCAATAATTATGAGTTCGCCGACTTCCGGGCGCTTCAGAACAAGCGCGATAATATTGTCAATGGTGTTAAATTCGTTGTACACCGGCATTACCACGCTCAGTACTTTTCCAACGGTATTATGCATATGCGATCTCCTCGCGTTTATTACTTTTTACCCAATTCGGCCGAACGAGCCGTCGCCGCGGCAACCGCATCCGCAGCGGCACTGCGAAACGCCGCCCGCTCCAACACCACAAGCCCGGCAATAGTCGTACCGCCGGGGGAAGTTACCTGATCGCGCAATACCGAAGGATGTTCACCGGTTTCCACCACCATCGCCGCCGCCCCCATCACCGTCATCGCCGCCAGTTTGGTCGCCTCGGTTCGCGGCAATCCGCACCGGACCCCGCCATCGGACAACGCCTGGATGAAGTCAAATACATACGCCGGACCACTGCCGCTCAAGCCGGTGACCGCGTCGATAAGTTTTTCCGGCAGGCGGCAGAAATAGCCCACCGACCCGAGGATTGCCTCAACCGACCTACAGTCTTCATCGGTAACGCCCGCGGAAACAGCATATGCGGCCGCCCCTTTGCCGACCAGAGCCGGAGTATTAGGCATTACCCGTATTACCCGATGCGACTGGGTAAGACCGGTCAATGTCTCGATTGTCACCCCGGCAACGATTGAAACGATCAGTTTGTTGCTGAGAACGCCACCGCTGAAAGGCTTCAATGCCTCGGTCAGATATTGCGGTTTGACCGCGATCAGAACAATGTCGGCCGCTTCGGCGAGACGTTCAGGCTCGGCAGTAAATGCCTCCCCGCCGGTTGCGGCGGCAAATGCGGCAGCGGCCGGCTTGGCTACGTCATATGCGGTGATATTACCGGCAGGACACCCGTTACGGACCATTCCACCAGCTAACGCGGCAGCCATTTTCCCGGCACCGAGAAAGAAAACACGACCAATATCCAACATTATCCGAAATCCTCCCGAAAATAATTAACGGTCAAATTATCTTTTTCTATCATTTATGGAGAGTATTATAGCACAATGCCGATTATATTACACGGTGAAAAAGACAAGAATCGGAAAAAATAAGGAAGAGTAATGAACGCACCCGGCTTTAAAGCGGAAAAAATTCTGTCCACGGTACTTGACGGCATCGAAACCAGGGAATCGGAAAATATCAGCACCGACGATTTCCTCGACCGCCGTTTCGAAAACGATAACGACGGACGCGCCGCCGTTACCCACCTGCTTTTCACTTTCTACCGCCGTAAAGCGGCACTGGACCGCCTGTTGCATGAACTGGCCCCGGGCGCTAAAAACAAACTCAAACCACTGCTTACCGCCGTCATGACACAACTGTACTTTACCGACGGCATCGCCGCAGCTTCTGCGGTCAATGTGGCGGTGGAATACGCAAAAAAACATTTCGGCAGCCATACCGCCGGGTTTGTAAACGCGGTACTTCGCCGCGCCTCCACCATCGACTTCCATGTATGGCTCAACAAACAGCCACGCCACGAACTGCTGCCGGTATCCCCGGATCTTAAAAGGGTGTGGAAATCTCATCTGCCAGCCACTGAATTGGAACGTCTGTGCGCCACACTACAGGAACAACCCGCATTTACGTTCCGTCTTCGCCATGGTTTTTCGGAAGAGGAACTCTCAGGATTCAATGCCACTCCGATCCAGTTGCCGGACTGGAGCGGAAAAACCCGTTTTTACAGCAGCGACGCTCCCGGTAGAATATTAAACTCCGGACTATTGAAAAAGGGAGTCATCTACGTTCAAGACCCGGCAACAGCATTGGCACCCAACCTGCCGGACAGTATTCCTGACCATGCCCTGATACTTGACATGTGCGCCGCTCCCGGCGGAAAAAGCCTGATCCTGGCCGAGAGGGCGCCGGACGCCAGACTTATTGCCGCAGACCTGTCCTGGAGAAGACAGCAGCTGACATTAGAAAACTTCCGTAACGCCGGCCTGAATCACCCGGTTATCGTCGCCTCCGCGACCCGGCCCCCCTTCCCCCCGGAATCATTCGATATTATCATGCTGGATGCGCCCTGCTCCAATACCGGGGTCGGAAGACATCGACCGGACGCGTTGTGGGGATATTCGGATAAAAAAGCCCGGGAACTGGCAACCATACAAGCTGAGATCCTGCACCAGGCCGCGGCATTGTTAAAAAAGGGCGGACAGCTTATTTACAGTACCTGCAGCATCGAAAAACAGGAGGATGAAAAGCAGGTACTCAAATTCCTGACCGCCCACACGGAATTCACCGTGGAAAAACAAACAAAATTATTACCAGACGTTCACCACGACGGAGCTTTCGCCGCCCTGCTGCGCCGTCAATAGACCTGATTCCGGCTGTTGCACCCCAGATAGTCGCTCAATTCATTGATGGTAATGTCCTTTTCCTCGTCAACGGCATGCATGATGTCGCGGATTGAAATCAGGGCAACAATACGACCGTTATCTGCCAACGGGATGTGCCGGATATGGTTTCTGGTCATCAGCGTAACTACCGGGCGCACCAGATCATTGACATCGGCAGTCACCATATCGCAGGTCATTACTTCGTCGACACGGGTCTGATCCAGATCAAGACCTTTGGCACAACAGTTCATCACATCGCGTTCGGTTATGATCCCGGCAAAATTACCATCCGGGGCTTCAATCAGTGCAGCTCCAATCTTCTGAGACGACATGTAAATCGCGGCGGCACGGATAGTAGCATCATAGGCTAGTTTAAATAATGCTTCATGACCCCGTTCGATTTTTTCCGAAAGTACTTTCTGCATTTTCATGACACCCACCTCCTGTTTTGAGTCCCCTTTTATCTACAATTTAATTATATATGACAAGGAGGATAATGTCTATATTTTTTCTGTTCAAAAAATAAAAATCAACCTTATAATCTCACGCTGTTGCAGCTACAAAGCTGTTCCCGGATATGCCGGGTAACAGATCTGATTTCAACAAAATTAATAAGTAATATTATTGTTGTATTCTCCGGTACGGTCATGACGTTGAGCCTGACTTTTTTCTGTAAAGATACCGGATAAACATTTACGCAACGACTCACGGGTTGCCTTACAGCTCGTCCCTCCCCCTGCGTTGGTAATATACCCCATGTCGGCTGAAAACATTCTGGTCACCGGCTTTGCCCCCGAGAATGCCAGGTACTGCCTTAAGAAATATATTGTTTTTTTCAGGAAAAGGGAATAAAACACTATTGACAAACCATTCTAGATTGGTTAAAATATAGACAGAACGTTCTAGAATGATTAAATCAAGAAGGCGACAACATGGCAAGGCAGAATAAGAGTAATGAACTGGCGGAAATGCTGCGGTTCCGGATCACATCGGGACAGCTGCAGCACGGCGAACAGCTGGAAGCCATTCCAAAACTGGCAAAGCGGTATGAGACCACGGTAGCCACGG
The DNA here is from genome assembly GCA_003246475.1 of Lentisphaerota bacterium. Lineage (GTDB taxonomy): Bacteria > Verrucomicrobiota > Lentisphaeria > Victivallales > SZUA-371 > SZUA-371. Next base: position 5,202 of record QKAL01000186.1, on the reverse strand, counting down.
TCAGCAAAGCACTTGAAAGTCTTGAGCAGGCCGGCTATGTGGAGCGTTTTTCCGGCAAAGGCGTATTTGTTCGGGAAAAACAGAATTGCCGTCTAGCGCTGGTCATGGACGCAGACTCTTACAACCCCTCGTCGGTTTCATTCCTGCCGATTATTTTCAACGAACTGGAGCATAAATGTCGTGAGGAAAACTGGTCGTATGAACTGTTTTTCAGCGTCAACGACCGTCAGACGGCACAGAACTTCCTGTTGAAACTGGCACAGAACGCCTTTGACGCAGTATTGATCTGTAGTCGCTGGCTGGCGGAAAATTCGGCCGAGATATTCTGCGACAAGCCAGTGTTCCCCATCGGTATATATCCGTACAAGGAACTGGACTATTCCGTCTCGTTCGATCTGTACCGGATGGTATACAACGCAGTTGTGGAACTGGATAGACTGGGGTGTCGCCAGATCGCCTTGATCGACAGTAACAAAGATCTCACGTGGTCAAAGATTCCGGATGCCGCTTCAAAAGGTTACGCCGACGCGCTGAAAAGTATCGGCCAATTACGGAATCCACGGTTGCATATCCGCGTTCCGATCTCACAACAGGGAGGCTGCGCTGCCTTCAGCGAGTTGATTCGCAATAACGAATTATCACGACCGTTCGGCATAATCAGCGTCGACTCAATGGTAACGCTGGGAGTAATCCAAACGGCATTAATCTCCGGATTGCGGATATCCGAAGACGTCATAATTGCAACACACGCCAACCGTGGTTGCGGCGCTGCGCAATTTACAGTTCCAATCCTCAAATATGAATACGCCATTAATATCCACATGGATCGCATTGCTAAAATGATCAAACAGCACGGAAAGGGAAAAGATCCGGCTCCGGGCATCGACCTGCTTGCTCCGGAAAAGAAAGTTTTAATCCCACAGGAAACATTGTTGACTGCGGAAAGTTTACGATAGTATTAACCCGGCAGTAACGCCGAAAATTATCAAGCGAGGAAAACATAAAATGAAAAAACGATTCACACTCATCGAACTTCTTGTCGTAATCGCCATCATCGCCATTCTGGCTGCCATGCTACTGCCCGCGCTTAACCGGGCCAGAGACGTGGCCAAGAGCGCTGGCTGTCAGAATCAATTAAAGCAGTTGGGCCTCAAGTATCTGATGTATGCCGACGAACAGAAGGAATGGACCTTGCCACATTACGGCGTGGGCATGGCGGCATGGGGTGCCTGGACCGGTCAGTGGTTCGCACTGATGGAGATATATAACGGCAACACCAATCTGAACGCCACCCGAACCCAGATGTATACCCGTCCGGCAGTCTCGAGCAACAACTTAGGCGACTGGATGCCGACCCTCGCTCATACCTACATCATGAACACCCAGCAGAACCCCTATACAGGAGTTACCGGGTCACAGAAACTTACCAGCTTGAAACACGCGGCCTCATCCCAGGCAGTCTTCGCTGACGGCGGTACCAGTGTATGTTCCTCGGTTTACTGCTTCCCGCAGTCGACCGGAACGGCACTGGATACAAACTCCAAGCAGAACTGGCGCTCAATCTGGATGCAGCACAACAACCGTACCAATATCGCCTGGCTTGACGGTCATGTCGGCCCGGTCACCGAAGCTGAAATCGAAGCCAATGAACAGGGATTGTTAGACTCCGGATTCGCGGCAAATTTCCCGTCATGGATTTCCTGGTCCAGATAATAAGCATTTCAAGACATCATAAAAGAAAGCCAAGGACGTAAATAATGTCGATAAACTGTTTAAAAATAATTGTGCTCAGTGCAATTTTCTGTGGGTTGCGATTGTCGGCTGACGATATCGCATTGAGCTCAAATTCCCAAACCTCATACCGAATTGCTGTTTCCGGTGAACCGACTCCAGCGGAAATTACCGCAGCAGGAGAACTGGCAAAATTTCTAAAATCGGTGACTGGCGCGGAATTTAAAACGGTAAAGGAAAGCGAAATCCCAGCCGATGGTAAAGCCATATATCTGGGCCAGACGCAATATGCGGCAAAACATGGAGTTGACTACGGCAAACTCGGACGGGAAGACTGGGTCATCAGAACCACTCCGGACGGAAATCTGATTCTCAGCGGCGGGCGTCCAAGAGGGACCCTGTATGCAGTTTATGAATTTCTGGAAAAGAGTATCGGCTGCCGCTGGCTGGACGAAACCAATGAAATCATCCCACGGGTGGCGAGCCTTTCTATACCTGAAATCAAGGCTCAGGGACATCCGTATTTCCGCAATCGACAGATTTTCGACCTGCTCGACTGGTATCCGGTGTCTCAAGCCTTCAAGGTCAGAAACAAAGGAACCTGTTATGTCGGCGCAGAATACGGCTGGGCCTTCAAGATCGGTCGCCCGCATCAACATCACACCTTCTTTTCATATAGTCAAACCTGGCCCAAGGATAAGATGGAACTCTATGGATTGAACAAAGACGGGAAACGCCTGGTCGCGGTAAACGGTGAAGGCCCCGGCCAAATATGCACCAGTAATCCGGAAGTCAGAAAACGGGTACTGGCGCAACTCAAGGAGTTCATTGCTCAGGACCGCAAAGACGCGGCAGTACCGGGAGCACCGCCATATCCGACGATTTACGATATCAGCCAAAACGACAATGAGGACTACTGCCGCTGCGAAAAATGCAAGGTTCTGGCAGAAAAGGAAGGTTCCCAAAGCGGTCCGATACTCGACTTCATCAACGAAATCGCCGCCGGAATAAAAAAAGACTATCCCGATGTCTTCATTCGTACTTTCGCCTATACCTATTCTGCAAAGCCACCGAAAAACATCAAAGCCGCTGACAATGTTCTCATCCACATTGCGTTGCTCGGTCTGGAATTCGGTCACAACAAAGGGCCGCGCGATACGATGAAAATATTGAATCACCCGGATAACAAGAAAAGCCTCGCGCTGATCGAAGAGTGGGGAAAAAAGGCATCCAACATCGCCATGTGGGATTATTGGATACTCTATCCGCCGGAGCCGGAACCCTACGTAAACATTGATGCAATTCCGGTCAATATGGCCTTGTATAAAGCCATGAATGTCAAGGATGTGTTCGCCGAATTTGAAGGAGTATTGTGTTCGAATTTCTTTGGACTGAAGCGCTATCTGGGTTACAAGCTTATGCAGGACCCTGACCAGCCGTCACAACCAATTATTAACGAATTCATGAAAGGTTATTACGGCAAAGCCGCGCCTAAAATGAACGAGCTTTTGGCATATATGGAAAAACGTCAGAAAGAGCATAAAGGCCCGATCGGCAAAGTCGATGTCACCATGCGTCCGTACCTCGATATAGACTATTTCAAAACTACGTTGACGCTGCTCGACGAAGCCGAAAAGGCAGTTGCGGACACCCCTAAACAGCTTGCAAATGTACGCCGTGAACGGGTTCCGATCCTTGCTGGACTTTTCATGCGCTGGCATCACCTCGGCAACGCGGAAAAGTATTTCAACGGAAAGGATCTGCTCAAACAGTATGAAGATATTTCTCTGGCGGCCATCGATCACTATTTTCCCGCGCCGGATACCCAGACCTTCCGCCAGGAAAGTTTGACTAACCGCGAAAAAAGCCTGAAGAGGTTTCGCAACAACATCGTCCCAATCCCACTTCCGGTACAGTTTAAGAACCGGAAAATCGTTGACCTGCCGTGGGCCTGTTTCAGGACTGACATCGGGCACTCCACGCTGATTGACGACCCCGAAGCGGTCGGCGGCAAAGCCATCGCTCTGGGCAAAGATGTAAAAGACCGGACCAAGAGCGGCCAGACCGACTTCGGCATCTACAATTGGAACGAAAACAAGGTGGTGTGCGCATCGGCAATCAAGAATACAGACATTCCGAAAGATGAAAAATATCATCTGACGAAAATCGCCAAAGCCGATTTCGTCAATGATTCACAGGCCTATTTCTACGGCGGCGCAAACTGGGAGATGCGGTGCGACCTGTACCGGATGTTTGCCCCGGGGTCTAGTTACGACCTCTATGTTTCGGTAAAATTTCAGGGGCCGGACTATGTACCCGGCTCGACCAAAGACAACAGTATCATGGTGGAACGGATAGTTCTCGTTCCCAATAAATAGCAAGCAGGAAGAGATATGTGTAAAAAGGAAAAAGACGTCGCAGCGGTAATATCCTATCAGGATTATTACGACAAAATCCTGGCCGGATGGATCGGGAAATCGCTGGGCGGCATCGTCGGTGCGCCCTACGAAAATCATAAGCAGTTCAATCAGGTAACCCCGGAGACACTCTGGCCAACGGTTCTCTATCCCAACGATGACCTCGATATTCAGGTTGTCTGGCTTGAGGCGTTGCAGGAGCGCGGACTCTATCTAACCAGCGATGATCTGGCGGACATCTGGCAGGACCGCTGTTTTTATACCTGTTGCGAATACGGCATTTTCCTTCACAATTACCAGCGGGGCATCCGTCCGCCGGAATCGGGGACCTGGAACAACCCGTTCTTTCACTCCTCCGAGGGATGTCCTATCCGCAGTGAAATATGGGGTATGATCTGCCCGGGCAACGCACAACTGGCCGCCGAATACGCAGCCATCGACGGTTGTCTCGACCACGGCCAGGTCAGCATCGAAATTGAACAATTTCTCGCGGCGGCAGCGGCGGAAGCTTTCCTATGTAACGACCTGAACACGGTTCTCGACCGGGCCTGCAAAGTACTGCCGCCGGAAAGTCCAGCCATAGAAGTTCTCAAAACCACTCGCGAAATAATCGCAAAATATCCTGACGTGCATGATGCCTGGCGGATCATTATCCGCCGCTACGGCAACCGCGATGCCTCGAAGGCGGTCACCAACCTGGCAATAGTCTTCATGGCAATGTTTCTGGGCGGCAAAGACTTTAAAAAAATCATGAACATTTGCGTACAGGCAGGATGGGACGCCGACTGCAGCGCCGCCACCGCAGGGGCGCTGTTCGGCATACTCTACGGAGTAAAGGCTTTACCGGTGGACTGGATGGAACGCATGGGTAAAACCCTCATCTGTGCCGTGGAGATCAAGCACAAGCATACGCCACTGACCGATTTTGCCGCTGAGACCGCACTGCTGGGCATCGAAATGTCTCTCAGCCGCAATCCAGGCATTCGAATAATGGATGCCCCTGCGGTAAAGGTTCGTCCGGCACCTGCCCCGAAAATCGGCATATCCACCGAAT
>QKAL01000136.1 GCA_003246475.1 Lentisphaerota bacterium | reverse complement strand
TTTTGTTTCCCTGAGATCGGGGTGGGAATGTGCAATGCCGCCGTTTCCAGACGTTCACTGCGATCAGTCACATCTGGCGGCAGCGATGCGCTGGCTGGCTGATGGACGTTTTACGATAAGCGATAAGATTTACCGAAAGGAGAATCCGGCGGACCCGCAAAAGTATTATCAGGAGATTATGAATAACTGCCGTGACGAATTGACCGTTATGTTTGACTGGCGGATGCTGTGATTATTGAGTACGATATATTTATACAAAAATTTGGAGACCGTGAAATGCAAAAATTTACTACGTTGTTCATTAACAATCAGGAGCAGTCGTTTCGGCAGATAGACGCCTGTCATGATGGCAAAGGATCGTTCCTGCTGAAAGATGTTATCGCAAAAGTTGAAAATAAGCAATTCATTAAATATATTCATGATGATATTATCCCGCCGGGTTCGACTTTCGGCAATCACGAGCACGACGGCGGAGAACCTTTTGAAGAGTGGTACTTCTGTCTTGGTGGTGAAGGGGTTATGATGCTGGATGGGCAGGATTATTCAATGAAGTCTGGCGATATAAGTGTCTGTTATGACGGTGGATCGCATGGTATTAAAAACACCGGTCAGGAAGATCTGCGTATTTTGGTGATTGGGGTGTCTCCAGCTTAGGAATACATTAATACATGGCAATTATTTTATGCACGTGATGATCTCCAGATTTACACCCGCATGAATGGTAATTTATATTTACCATGAATAAGGTATAACTCCTTGGATATCGTGATGTGAACACCGTGAATCTCATCCTTTTTCGGGCAGAATTTTTGAGTGACGGTATTTTACGAATATAATTGAAAGACCAACTGCCATATAGACCGCAATTTGTATTGAAAAAGAAATGGGCACTCCCTTTGCTAAGGGGAAATCGGTAGTAATACGCAGATGCTCACACAATAATGAATTTATGGTCACGATAACCATATAATGAGTGCCGGCAAAAATGTCCATATGTCGGGAGATTTGGAAAAATAAACACAATATGGGTAAAGATAAAACGTTGAAATTCCCCACGCAAGACAACAACATATAATTACTGTATTTCTGAATGTATATGTCAAAATATGCATTAAGTTATTATTTCTGTTATCCAGCTTAATCTATCTGGGTTTATCCGCGGTGGCGGTTTTTTCGGTGGTGGAAATTATAGTTTTTTTGACCATGCGCTCGTAGTTCCATGCGTCAAAAGCCTTGAAAAAGGTCATAGACGACACACTGGCGAACAATAGCAGCAATAGAAAACGCAAAATGTATCTCCGCCCCCAGTTGTTCATGGTTTCCACCGGCGCGGCAAGGTGTTTTACCTTCAGGTCTGTCCCGCATTTGGGACAGATCGCTTCTCCATCTAGTCGTTCATGGCTGCATTTGTAGCAGGCGGGGAAATATTCCAGACGGTTGAATTTGGCGAACCTGTGTTTCAGGTAGGGCAATGAGATCAGCGCCGCGATCACCGCCGCCAGAAAAACATTGAAGAAATATAGTTCTACACATGGATTGACGGAATCGTCGTTATGGCGGAGAAAGTGTTTGATGAAATATTGTCCGCCGATTTCCCACACCAGAAAAGTACAGCACGCCAGAAGAAACGGCGGCAGGATAGCCTTTCCGAACAGCCGCCCCTTTGCCTTTCCGGAAAACCCTGAAATATCGATATCCATATCCCCCCCCGTGATATGTATCGTAAAAATGTCGCCGTCATTCATGGAAGACGGCGACATTTTTACGGCTAATGTTTGATGATCTCGGTCCCGATACCTTTGTCGGTGAAAATTTCCAGCAGTAGCGAGTGCTGGATGCGACCGTCGATCATGTGAACCTTGTTGGATCCGGCGCGCAAGGCGTGAACCGAGCTGCGGATCTTCGGGATCATGCCGCCGCTGATGACCTTTTCCGCGATCAGGCCGTCGACATCGTCGATTTTGATGGTCGGGATCAGGGTGGATTCGTCTTTCGGGTCGCGGAGGATGCCGGGCACGTCGCTCAAGAAAACGAGCTTGCGGGCCTTGAGGAATTCCGCGACTTTGCAGGCGGCGATGTCGGCGTTGATATTGTAGACCTGCCCGGAGGCGTCGGTGCCGAGCGGGGTGATGACCGGGATCATGCCTTTCTCAATGGCGTTAACGATTTTGGTAGCGTTTACGGAGACGATGTCGCCGACGAAGCCTACGTCGATCTTTTCACCCGTTTCGGGGTTGGTTGAAAACATCTTTTCCGTCCGCAGCACGTCCTTGCCGGAAACCATTGCCCCCTTGCCGCCGTTACGGTTCACCCATTCGACCAGCTCGCGGTTGATGACATGATGCAGTACGTCATCGACGACTTTCAGCGTGTCGGCGCAGGTATAACGCAGGCCGAAGACGAATTTGGTTTCGATCTTGAGTTCGTTGAGCTTTGCGGTAATGGCTTTGCCGCCGCCGTGAACGACGACCGGATGCATGCCGATGGCTTCCATCAACACGATGTCGCGCATGGTGCTTTCAGTCAGTGCCGGATCTTCCATGGTGCTGCCGCCGAGTTTGATTACGACAATCGCGTCCTTGAACCGCTGAATATAGGGAAGGGCTTCCTGCAGGGTTGCCGCTTTGCTGATTAGTTCACTCATCATTGTTCCATTCCTTGATTATTGATTGTTTACATGTGTTGGCACACGAATCAGGTATGATATTCCGCGTTGATCTTAACGTATTCGTAAGTGATGTCGTTGGTCCACATAGTGAAGTCGGCATCGCCCGCGCCAAGGTCGATATTGACGGTGAAATCGCGCTCCTTGAGCAACTGAGCCAGCTCCTTTTCGGGAGTTCCGGCGTCCATGGCATCGCGGACGACGGGACGGTCATTGTAGTCGAGCTTGACGTTTTCCGGTTTGAAATCCGCGCCGGAATAGCCGATGGCGGCAATAACACGGCCCCAGTTGGGGTCGCAGCCGAACCACGCGGTCTTGCAGAGCAGCGAATTGCTGACGGCGTAGGCGCATTTGTGGGCGTCGGATGCGGATGCGGCGTTTTTGACGTTGATGGTGACGAATTTGGTGACGCCTTCGCCGTCCTTAACCATTTCCTGAGCCAGCTGTTGCATCAGTGCCAGCAGCGCGGCGTAGAAGATTTCAGCATCCTCGGTTCCTGCTTTGACGCTGATGCCGGAAAGTCCGTTGGCCATGAGGATCAAGGTGTCGTTGGTGCTCATATCGCCATCGATATTGATGCAGTTGAAGGAGCTGTCGGCTCCGTTGCCTGCGAACTGCGCGAGCAGTTTGTTGTCAATGGCGGCATCGGTGGTGATGTAACAGAGCATGGTGGCGTGGGGGACGTTCATGCGCGGGGCGATCATGCCCGCACCTTTGGTCATTCCGCCGATCTTGACCTTCCCGCCGCTGAGTTCGACTTCCACGGCAGTGGCCTTGGGACGGGTGTCGGTGGTCATTATGGCATTGGCGGCGACAGGTCCGCCGTCGGCGGAAAGCGCGGCGACGGCTTTGACGATGCCGCTCTCGATGATGCTCATGGGGAGCTGAACGCCGATACGGCCGGTGGAGGAAACCAGCACCTCTTCGGGTTTGATCTTCATTTCGCGGGCGGCGATTTCACACATTTTTACCGCATTTTCGTATCCGGGTTTGCCGGTACAGGCGTTGGCGTTGCCGCTGTTGATGATGACGGCGCGGATTCTGTCCTGCTGCAGGACGCGCTCGCGGTCGAGGATGACGGGTGCGGCGGCGAACTTACAGGAGGTAAAGGCACCGGCGAAATTAGCGGGTACGGTTGAGCCGACCATGGCCATGTCCGGTTTACCGCTGACTTTCAGTCCGGCGGTGATGCCGGAAGCGACGAATCCCTGCGGCGTGGTGACGCTGCCGGCGGGGATGAAGACGAATTTATTCTTGCCCATGATTTATGAATTCCTTAATCCATAGCATTATTTGTTGACAAAACCCGGATCAGGTTTGATGCCGGTTGATGCTTTGACGTTGATGGCGATACCGCCGCGGGGGCGGAAATTGCCGATGACCTCCGCCCAGCGCGGTTTACAGGCGTTGACCAGCGCGTTCAGGATGGAGTTTACCGCTTCTTCGTGGAAAGTGTTGGAATTGCGGTGCGAGAAGAGATAGAGTTTGAGCGATTTGCTTTCCACGCAGAGCTGGTCGGGAATATAATTGACGATGATATGACCGAAGTCTGGCTGACTGGTGACCGGGCACAGCGAAGTAAATTCCGGGCAGTCGAAAGTGATTTCGTAATTCCGGTCGCTATAAAGATTTTTGAAAACTTCCAGTCGGGCTTCGTCCGGGACGGACGGATAGTTGTTCTCCGACCGTTTCAGCAGGGTCAGATCGGCAAATCTTTCTTCTTTTACGCCTTTTTTAGCTGTCATATGTCATCCTCGATGATTTTGTATTATTGAGTCGTTGCCGGAGCCGGAGTTTCGGCGCAATATCCGCAAAACAGAGGTAAAATAGCGCATAAAGCCATTTTCGTCATGTGGGAAAAACTTTTTTTTAAAACATTTTATAAAAAGCGGACAAGATTTCTTGCTTTTTAGAATATGTGAATCTATATTGCAGAGATTTTTATGGCAACGGCCTGTCATTTTTTAAGAAAAGTTTTTTAATCAGGTTCAAACATAAATAAGGGAATTTTGATGAAATACAGCAAGACTCTCATCGCCGGGCTTATCATCTGTACAATGGTTTTCGCTTTTGCTCCGCAATCGCAGGCCGGTAATCCTTTCAAGAAGTTGGGGCGTGGTGTTACTAATACCGCTTTTGGCGCGCTTGAAATCTGCAAACAGCCGGTTCTGGTTGCACGTGAAGAAGGTGAAATGGCAGGTTTTACCTATGGTCTCTTCCAGGGGATTGGTTACTTTTTGGCCCGTGAAGGGGTGGGCGTTACTGAAATCCTGACCTTCTACATGCCGCTGCCCGGTTGCCCGGACGACCCGAACGATGTGGGCTGGGGTTATGGTCCGATCATGGAACCCGAATGGATTTTCAGCAGAGAGCAGAATCCTTACAATTTCTTCTACAACGACGAAGCGTTGCAGAACTATTAATTGCTGATTTCAGTAAGTTGGATTATTCGCCCGCCTTGTCTCAAGGCGGGTTTTTTTTTAATGTGCCGGAGAATATCTTATGAATCTTGAAGAGTATATTGAAAGATATCGCGAAACGAAAACGGTGTCTTTTACCGAACCCCATGACGGATTTGTTTTCGTCAATGTGGAGAATGAATTTGCCCGGGCGGCGATTTCCGTCTATGGAGGGCAGGTCATCAGCTTTGCTCCACGAGGCTGTGAAGATGTGTTGTGGATGAGCAGAGAGTGTTTCTGGCAGCAGGGAAAGGCCATTCGCGGCGGGGTTCCCGTCTGTTGGCCGTGGTTCGGCGCACACCCGGTTGATCCGGGCAAGCCGGCTCACGGTCTTGCCCGTGTCTGTAATTGGGATATTGTTTCGATAGTTGAGACCTCGGTTGGCGGAACTGCGGTAACGCTGGTATTGCGTGATAATGCCGAGACTCGTAAAATATGGGATTATGCATTCTGTCTTGAGTTGGTCGTGACGGTGGAAAAGACGCTGAAAATGGAGTTGAAGACTACGAATGCCGGGGTGGAAAGTTTTGACATAACCGAAGCCCTTCACACGTACTTTACGATTGGCGACATTTCCCGGGTTGGTATTGCTGGTTTTGACCAGTGTCCCTATTTCGACTCACTGACAAAGCAGGATGAGATTCAGTCCGGGGACATAACTTTTTCTACTGAAACCGACCGGATTTATTATTCCAGGGACGCTTTAAATGCCATCATCGATCCCGTTATGAAGCGGAGTATCGTCCATCGCCGGACCAATAGTGCGACGTCGGTGGTCTGGAACCCTTGGATTGAGAAGTCAAAACGTATGCCTGATTTCGGAGACGATGAATTTAAGAGGATGTTGTGTCTGGAGACAGCCAATGTCCGGAATGATTTTGTAACAGTCGGGCCGGGCAGCTCACACATAATGACGGCGGAAATCGCTGTTGAATAATTCATAAGAGAGAAGGAACTGATAAATGTCGAATATTGCTGAACTTTTCCAAGCACATTATGGCAAGGCGCCGGTTGCGGTTGGCAGTGCCCCGGGTCGTCTGGAAATCCTGGGCAACCATACCGATTATAATGAAGGTTTTACCCTGAGTGCGGCGGTAGGGCAGGTTACTGAATTTGCCATTGTTCCGGTGCCGGGGCGCAAGTGTCGCCTCAAGGATTTTCGCGATGGCAGCCAGGTCGAATTTGATCTGGATAACATTGACAAGCCCACGCCCAAAGACTGGAGTAACTATGTCAAGGGGGTTATTGTCGAGCTGCGTAAGCGCGGTATTGAAGTGGGTGCTTTTGACGGCGGTATTCTCAGTACGGTACCGCTTTCCGCGGGGATGAGCAGTTCCGCAGCGTTGGAAGTTTCTGCCGGTTTTGCCTTTGCCGCCGTTTTTGACATTAAACTGTCGCCGGTGGAGTGGGCCAAGGTCGGGCAGGGAGTGGAAAATAATTATATGGGTCTGAAATCCGGGTTGTTGGATCAGTTCAGCTCTATTTACGGAAAGGCCGATGCGCTGATTCTCTCCGATTTTCGTACCAACGAAGTGCTGAAGAATGTGGCGTTGCCGCACGGCTATATGATTGTAGTGGCTAATTCCATGGTCAAACACAATCTGGTGGATTCCGAATACAACGACCGCCGTCACAGCTGCGAACGCGTTGCCGCCGCCATGCACAACATCGATCCAAAGATCAAGACTTTGCGCGACGTCTCCAGCCAAATGCTCAATGACAACAAACATTGCGTCGATCATAGCGACTATCTGAAGGCGATGCATGTCATTGGCGAGGATGAGCGCGTTTTTAAGGCGGTGGAGTTGTTGGAAAAGGGCGATATCAAGGGATTTGGTCAACTGCTGTTTGCCTCGCATGAAAGCTCGAAGAATAACTTTGCCAACAGCTGTCAGGAGCTTGATTGTCTGGTGGAACTGGCGACTTCGATCCCCGGCTGCCTGGGAGCGCGTCTGAGCGGTGGCGGATTTGGCGGCATCTCCATCCATCTGGTTGAAGCCGCGAGAGCCGATGAATATTGTCGTCGCCTCAAGGAAGCATATAAGCTTCAGACTGGCAAGGAAACCGAAACCATCGAGTGTTCGATTGGTGATGGTGCGTCAGTGGTTAAGCTCTGATCCGACCGTGAATTTGAAAAAAGACCGATTCCTTACAGGGTCGGTCTTTTTTTTATCTGAAATTGTGTGATTGTTCCAGAAAGTTTTGCGGTGTTGCCGCTTTTTACTTGCTCTTACGGCGCAACAGGATCATTGGGCTGTTGTGGCCTTCCGGAGACGTGGCAATCAACTCGAAATCATTATTTACCGGTTGCTTGGAAAAGTTCTTGCGATAATGCTTGCCGAACATCAGTAGATAATCGTTGGCGGCAATTGCCGGGGCAATGCGTTCTTCCTTGGCAATGATGTAGTTGCGGTCGGTATAGAAGACCACCTCCGCATCATAGTCGTCAACGTAAACGATGGTCTTGTCGTACGGTACCAGCTCACGTACCTTGGCACAGAACGGTTTGTTGGTATTGAACACGTCCAGCACCGGCTGGAGGAACTGGAAAAATAATACCAGCAGCAACAGCATTCCGGGCAGGAACCAAGCCAGCGCCTGATAAATTTTCCCCTGTGCCAATACCTTGCCGACAAAGAACAGGAAGGTCAGGATGACTGCCATAATGATTAAAAATCCGGGCAGGTGCCCGTTGACGAGGTCGGAAACCTGCATCATGCTTTGTCCGTCACGGACGCAAAGATGCGGCACGTCATTGCCGGTTGCTTTGAATCCCAGTTTGTAGATGGCTCCGGAGATGAACAGTACGGTAGCGATTACCACTAACCCTACCAGCACGCTCCAGCCATAGACCCATTTCCCGGTCAGTTTTAAGTTGGCGGCATTGAGCTTTTCGAAGTAACGCGCCAGAAGTATGGCGACCGCCGGATACAGCAGTAAAATGTAGTCGCCGCGTTTGATCGCCGCCAGCGAGAAGAAGATGAAGACCGAGGCGATCCAGATAATCAGATAATATGTTTCCGGTCGCAGTGAACGCCATTTGCGGCGACATTGCCATAGGGCGAAAGGCACCGCAAGCGACCATGGCAGGGTCCCGGCAAAGAATTTGCCCAGATAGAAATACAGCGGCGCATGTTTGCCATCTTTCAAGTCGGAACCACCCACAAAACGCTCTAAATTGTGGTAGATGAAGAATTCGAATGCGAATTTGCCATGTGTTCGGACGCTTTCGTAGATAAACCACGGCGAGCCGATGAGGATCACGATAAGAACCCCGGAAATAGGTTTCATTTCCCAGAGCATGCGCCATTGGCGGAAGACAACAGCGTAAAGCACGATCATGAATGCCGGTATCACCGCGCTGACCGGTCCTTTGACGATCATTGAAAAACCGGTGACGGCGTAGAATACATACAGCCAGCCGGTTGCTTTGCGTTTCTGAAAATATCCGTAATATAGCAACAGCATCTGCAACATGTAGAACGCGGTCAGGATGATGTCGATGCGGACGGTTCGTGCCAAGGTAAGGAAAGTTGCCATGGTGCATAGAATATATCCGGCGAGAAACGCGCAATCACGACCGAAGATTTTTCCGGCCAGATGTACGGTCATGACTACGGTAAGCAGTGCCGCGATTACACCGGGCAGCCGGAAGGCAAATTCGTTAAGCCCGAAACACCATGCGCTGATGGCGTAAAGCCAGTAGCTGAAGATCGGTTTTTCGTTTTCCGCCGCCCCGGGGAAATCCACCGACAGCCAGTTGTTGGAGTGAAGTAAATTTCTGGTCAGTACTCCTGATCGTCCCTCCTGCGCGGAAAAAAGACCGTCGGCTCCCAGGTTAACGAAAAAAGCGATAGTTACAAATGAGAGCAACAAGGCCCATTGGACGCGGTTGTCTTTCAAAGCCGCGTTGATCTTACCCCAATTCATTATACTCTTCCCTTATTATTAAATTGACTGAATGTTTATTCCCCGGTAATGACTGAACTGTAATTTGCACCATGAATTGCGGTTTTTCCATAGACGTTTGAATGGATAATGGAAAAAAACGTAAATAGTACTGAAAACATGATCCCAAAGAAATAAAAAAGCCGGAAGGAACGATTTCCTTCCGGCCATGAGAGAAGAAGGTCTTTATTTGCTGGTTCTGGCTTTACTTGAAGAGTCGATGTAAACCGGATCCTGTTTAAAACTTTGCATGGAGATACCGTTTTTCTTGTGTACTCCGCCAAAGTAGATCAAGTCTTTGTTGATGGTGTTGTTGTCGATGGTTATGCGTTTTGATTCCGACCCGATCCAGATGGAGCGGCGTTCGCCTGGTGCATTGAAGATGGTGTTGCCGGTGATGGTAACGTCTTCGTGGCCGGTATCGTTTTTATACTCTTCCCGGTTGGGAAAGGTGAGCCAGATTCCGGCGCGGATCCACCAGTCGCCGGGCTTTTCGCCCTTCCAGTCCCAGTCGTTGATGATGGTGTTGCCGCTGATGGAGACACGGCGGCAGCGGAAAAACAGGGATATGCCGCCGTTTTTTGCGTTGTGGATCACGTTGCCGGTGATGACCGAGTCGTCACACCATTCCAGATCAAGACCGACGTCTTCGGCGCCGTCAATGAGGTTGTTGCTCATGATCACATTGCTGTAGCCGGTACCCCAGATTGCTCCAGCACCGCCGTTTTTGACGATATTGCCGGAAAAGATCAGGTCGCGGTTGCGGCTGTTTTCCTGCCAGTTGTAGTTGCCCCAGAACTGAATGCCGTGCTGCGAACAATCGGTGACGGTGTTGTTCATGACGCGGATACCGTTGCTGAAGTCGATATTCACGGCACGCATTACTTTGGAGATGGTGTTGCCGACGATTTTGCCGTTGGTGACATGGTCGAAGTTGACGCCGAACGATTTCGTGTTGTCGATCCGGCAGTTTTCGATGGTAACATTAGCGGCTCCGACTGACGCGAACCCGACGATGTTTTCACCCATGCCGTCGATAGCCAGGTCTTTTGCGGTCGAACCCGTGCTCAGGATCAGCAGCTTGTGCGGGGCTGACTCCTTGCCGTGCAGCTTGTTGCCGTCATCATTCTTTTCCGGCGTGGACTTGGTTTCCTTGAACGGAACCAGCGTGGATTCCGGCCCGCACCCGGTCAGCGTTACCCCCGTCGGAATTGTAACGCTCTGAAGCGCGTAACGCCCCGGTGGAATGGCGACAATAGCGCGTCCCGATCTCAGCGCCTTCTGGAAGGCAGCAGTGCTGTCGGTACGGCCATCGGGCGTGGCGCCAGCCTGGGTTACGGTCATGGTTGATTCGGTGTCTTTTTCATAGACTTTTTCAATCGAGATGTCGTCGATCCAGACGTTTTTCATCCGGTTTTCGATGAACAGCCGGAAGGTGAACATCGTGTCATCCGGGCCGGTGGTGATCTCGTAGGTAAACTCCTTCCAGTCGTAGGTGCCACTGTCGGTAGGCTTGCGCAGCTCCCATTTTTTTCCGCCGCCGAAGACCATCGGTTCGGAGTCTTCCGCCGCCGCCCAGAGCCGGATAATGTACCGGGTCGAGGGGCTGACGGGAAGATCCTGCCAGACCATGGCATAACAATTGGGTTTATAATTACCGTTGAAACTTACCAGCAGCGACTTCTTGCCGGAATGCGCCTTGTCCTGGCTGATGCTCCACTTGACCGGAACATTGGCTCCGGCCTCGTGCGGCCAGTTTTCCCAGTCGCTTTCGAACCCTGGGTTTTTCAACTGTTCCCCGAACACCGTCATGCCGCAGAGCATGGACAGTATGATTGCCAAACTATTTTTCATTAATCAACCTTTCAAGAATTATGGTGTGTTGTGACATGATACGATTATTGCCAGAAGCGAGTCTGCCAGTTGCCGACATCTCTTCGCCAGTCGAAGATCACGTAGGCGTGGTCGGTGGAAGGATAGCCCCCGCCGGCTTCCATGCCGGGATTCCGGTCTATTTCTACATGTCCATCGACGAACAGTTCCGCCGTGGCTTTCATGTGACGTTGAACCGGCTTGCCGTAGTTATTGTGGAATACCATGGTGTAGCGGGTCTTATTGTTTCCATCGACGATTATAGCGGCGATTGACGGCTGGGCGCATTTGGAAATCTTCAAATTCTTGGGCGGTGCCGAGGCAGTCCATGTTGCTCCCAGAAGGGCATTTGCTTCATAGTTGGTGCGAATATTGTCCGAATACGCCTGGAGTTCGGTCTCGTTATTGTCGCCGGGACACTGGAAACATTTCATATTGTTGCTGAGATAGTTTTTGTAGAGTCGATTTACCCAGCTGATCGGGCCGCCGTTGGTATCGGCGTCGGAAACGTTGACATCCTGTGCGATGACCGCGCAGTCGTCGAAATCAAGCGCATAGGAGTTGAATCCGAGTCCGATCTGCTTGAGGTTATTGATGCAGCTGCTCTGCTTGGCGACGTCACGGGCGCGGCTTAACGCGGGCAGCAACATGGCTGCCAGAATAGCGATGATCGCTATTACTACCAGGAGCTCGATAAGTGTGAATGGTTTTTGTCTCGACATTTTTTGTTTCTCCTTCTATTTTATTGGACCTGTTGAGTTTCTTATTACCAGTTGTGGTTTGCAAATCTGATTTCCGCTCTGGTCATGACCGTTGATGCGGTCAACCAGTCCCTTGACCGTCAGTTCGGCAATCTCCCTGATCGGGAGGTGTACCGAGGTCAACGGCGGGTAGATCATAGTTGCCACCCGTGAATCGTCGTATCCGACTACCGATAGTTGCGAAGGAACTTCGATCTTGTTGGCGTTGGCCCAGTAGAGTGCCCCGGCGGCGATGTAGTCGTTGCCGCAGACGACGGCCGTGATGCCGCGTTCATAAAGCATGCCACTGAAGCGGATGCCTTCTTCGGTACTGCCGCCGCTGATTTCAATGAATTCTTCCGGCACCGACATCTTCTGGCCGATCCAGAATTGCCGATAACCCGTAAGGCGGTGTTCCGTTTCGGTGTCGGCACAATTGTTTTTTCCGCCGATGAATCCGATCTTGCGGTGACCCAGCTGCCACAGGTGTTCCATTGCCAGTGTGATACCGTAAGCGTAATCAAAATACACCGGGGAGAGGATGGTCTGGCGCAGAAAGGTTACCGCCGGTAGCCGTCCGCACAATTTCATGGTTTCTACCGCGCTGATTTCCGGCAGCATGTTGATGATTCCGGCCAGAAAACCGTTGGCTGCCATTTCCTGCATCGCCTTGCGGGCACTGTCGTAGCCAGGAGGTACGATGTTCAAATGCATACGGTAGCCGTATTTCAGGACTACTTCGTTGATGGCTTCCAGCATGGTGCCGGTAGCGTCTTCCACGCAATTGTTGACCAGTACGCCAAGGACGGTTTTCTTATGGCTTGAAAGCATTCTCGCTGCTTCGTTGGGAACGTAGTTGAGTTTCTTGATTGCCACGTGAACCCGCTTCTTGACTTCATCGCTGATCGGGCGGTTCTGATTGATGACGAAAGAAACGGTACTGCAGGATACCCCGGCTTCTTCCGCTACGGTTTTTAAAGTAATTCGTTTCATTGTCGTAATTTTATGATTTTTATTAAAAGGTTTTAATAGATTATAATGCATTGTTTGATAAATGTCAATAAGCGCGGCAAAAAAAAGATTTTTTTGTTTTAGTGCTTGGATTTGAACTGGATATGTTGTGGTTAGTACTGTTTTTTGAGCGTCGTTGTGTTGTGGTGTGTTATGAAAAAAATCATTAAAACGTTTTTATAGTTTGTTGTTAAAAAGGGTATACAATACCCATGGACGAGCCGATGGGGATTGCATACCCGACAAATTACCGCATGTTCTCCGTCTGATCCCGGCGATAACGGCCCATGGCGTCGGCGGCGATCATGGCGCTCAATACTCTTGCCGGAGTTATCTCTCCGGCCTCGTGATGGATTGATTCATCTTTGGCGCAGGCGCGGTCGGCGGCGCGGGCCAGTTCGCTTTCCGCCACGCCGCACAGTCCGATGTCCGCCAGTGTGGTCGGCAGGCCGATGCGTTCACAGAAGCTGTAAACGGTATGCATCTCGCGCGGCGAGGCGTCGTTGAGATGCAATCCGGCAAGAACTCCGAATGCCACCTTTTCTCCATGATAAAAGGCGTGGGTCGGTTCCAGCGCGGTCAGTCCGTTGTGGATGGAATGCGCCGCTCCGAGCCCACCGCTTTCGAAGCCCAGCCCGCTCAGCATAATATTTGCTTCGATGATACGTTCCAATGCGGGGGTGACGATATTCTGTTCGCAGGCCAGTTTGGCGGCCATGCCGTATTTGAGAAGCGTGTCGTAGCACAGCCGCGCCAGGGCGATGGCGGTCAGCGAACATCTGCCGCCGCACACGTTCATGGCACCATTGCGGGCGCAGGATCGGGCTTCGAACCAGGTGGACAGCGCGTCCCCCATTCCCGCGATCAGGAAACGGACCGGGGCGCGGGCGATAATCTCGGTATCGACGAGCACCGCGTCGGGATTGGAGCGTTGATATAAGATTGATTCGAATATGCCTTGTTCGGAGTAGATGATCGACAATGAACTGCATGGTGCATCATTAGAGGCAATCGTGGGCATGATGATGATCGGCAGACCGGCATTGTCGGCAATGATTTTAGCGGTATCGATGGTCTTGCCGCCACCAATCCCGGCAATGACCTTGAGGTTGTTGTCCTGAACCACTTTATTGAGGCGTTTGATCTCCATCTGGCAGCATTCGCCGCTGAATACCTCGATCATAGAACCGGCCGGAAGGGATGGTTTCAGGTTGTCGCCGATCATTTGCCGCATCGACGGGGTGACCAATAGCAGTCCGCGCCCGCCGAAACTCTCCATCATGCCAGGAATGCCTTTGTAAACTCCCGCCCCCTGGATATATTTGCCCGGAAAAACAGCTTTTTTGAAAGTAACCATGTCCTCCCCCCTCTTATTAATGCAGAATTAGGCGGCGCAATGCCGCGATGGATTGAAGTTATTGCTTTCCCCCTTGAAAATCAATAACATATTTATTATACATGTCGTGGGGGGAAAAGCAATCCCCGGCGGCGAAAAAAACAATGGGAT
This sequence comes from Lentisphaerota bacterium, assembly GCA_003246475.1. GTDB lineage: Bacteria > Verrucomicrobiota > Lentisphaeria > Victivallales > SZUA-371 > SZUA-371. The sequence goes on along the minus strand of QKAL01000136.1, from coordinate 3,661 downwards.
CAGAAATATGCCGTTGCTACTGCGTCTCCAGAAAGAACATTTTCAGTTTGCCTTTACCTTTGACTTCGAGTTCCTCGCGAGGATGGAAGCGGTAATTGCTGCCGGCGGCTTCGCAGACGGCGGAGGAGACGTTGATGCGCATCTCCTCGGAATGTTGTTCGAGTCGCGCAGCGGTGTTTACCGTGTCGCCGAAGATGTCGTAGATATATTTTTTGATGCCGACGATGCCGCCGACGACGCTGCCGGTATGGATGCCGATGCGGGCGTGCCACTGCCGTTTGGATCGGTGGTTGTAATCGTGCAGATAGGCGATGATTTCGGCTGCGGCGTCAAGCATGGACTGTACCGGGTGCGGGTTGGAGACATTGACTCCGCCGATAGCCAGATAGGCGTCGCCGATGGTCTTGACACGTTCGCAATGGTGTTTTTCGATGATGTTGTCGAAAGCGGTGAAGAGTTCGTTGAGTTCGCGTATCAGTTCGCCGGGCGGGACTAGTGCGGTCATGGCGGTGAACCCGGCGAAGTCTGTGAACATGACGGCGGCATTGTCGAAGACCTCGGGTTCGGCGTAGCCCTGTTTTTTCAGGGAATCGGCCACATGTGGGGGGAGGATATTCAAAAGGAGTTTTTCGGACTTTTCCTTTTCCTTCTTGAGTTCTTCGTTAAGTTCAAACAGCTTGTGATTGACTTCCGCCAGTTTGATCTTTTGCTGTTGCAGCATCTCCTTGTTGGTCTGGAGAAGCAGTTTCTGATCCTCAAGTTCGCGCTTTTTTTCGCTCAAGGTTTCGTTTTGCTCCAGCAGTTTCAAGCTGGCCTCGGCGAGGGTGAATTTCTGTCGGGTCAGTTCTTCGACGGACTCGGCACGGCGTGACCTGCGCCAGCAGCGGTAACCATACACCCCGAGAATTGAAGCTGCCGCCGCGCCGCATAGTAATAACAGGACGGGTAAAAGTAATTCGTAAGTCATGATGATTTCGCCTCGCGGTAAGCTTTGGCAACCTCTTCGGCGATGATTTTAAAGCCGCGTTCAACCATCAGGTCGTCCTGGGCGAAAGTGATGCGGATACATTCCTGGCGGTGGCGCCAGTCGTCTTTCAGGCCGGGAAAGAAATAGTGTCCGGGAACAATGATGACGTTACGTGCTTTCAACCGTTCATAGAGTTCCTGAGACGAGATCGGCAGATCCCGCATCCACAGCCAAAGGAAAATCGCGCCTTCCGGCAAATGGATGTGGCAGTCGAGACCTTGGAGCAGCCGGCGCAGCAGGTCGCAGGCCCGTTGCGATTTGTCATAATAAAAGGGGCGGATGACATTGCGGCTGAGTTCGATGATCTCGCCCGATTGAATCATTTCTTCGGCCAGTACCGCGCCCATCGCCGATGGTGATAGATTGAAGATGGCGTTCATGCCGGACAATATTCCGATCACCGGTTCGCTGGCGATAACGATTCCGCAGCGCATTCCCGGCAGGCCGAATTTTGACAGGCTCATGGATAGTATCACGTTTTCATTCCAGACCGGTTCGGCCTGGGTAAAAATGATGTCGGGAAACGGCGTACCGTAAGCGTTGTCAAGGATGAACGGGATCTGGTGTTCAGCGGCAAGGCGCGAAAGCCGTGAGACCTCATCGCCGGTCAGTACATTACCGGTGGGATTGGTGGGGCGGGAAACACAGATGGCGCCGATGTCCGGACCGATCTTGACGCGATCGAAATCGACGTGATATTTGAACAGGTTGTCGTTGAGAAACTCAATTTTGGGCTGGTTGGAAGTGAAGATGTCGCCGTCGATACCCACATCGGCGTACCCTATGTATTCCGGGGCCAGCGGCAACATGATTTTCTTTATTGAACCGTCGCTGAAACGCCCGCCGAACATGTTAAAGAGGTAGAAAAATGCGGATTGGCTGCCGTTGGTCAGCGCGATATTGTTTTCCGTGAGTTCCCAGCCAAACTGGCGGCGCAGCATTGAGGCCAGGGCGCGGCGGAAGCGAATGTGACCGCCGGGGGAGCTGTAGTCTCCGATCAGCCGTTCGAAATCGCCGTTGCCGTCCATAATCCGGTGCATGCGGACACGGAAGTAGTTCTGTATGGCTGGGATATAGGCTGGGTTGCCGCCGCCCAGCATGATCTTATCTCCGGCAGCGAGCGCAGCGCCCAGGTCGTCCATCAATGTCAGGATGCCTGCCCGCGTTGAAAAACGTCTGCCGAAAGTCGAAAGTTCCATAAAATCCCACCTTGTCAGTATTCCATATATAAAATAAAAGAAGCGCGATATCGAAAAATATCGCGCTTTCCGTCAATATCAAAAGATATTGGTTAAAAACCTGTCATTTCGACCGTAATCAGAGGATTTCGGCGATCTGGACGGCGTTGAGTGCAGCGCCCTTGAGGAGCTGGTCGCCGCTGATGAACATGTCGATGCCGCGTTTGTCGTCGCGGGATACGTCCTGACGGATACGGCCTGCCAGTACGTTGTAGAGCCCGGAGGCATCGACCGGCATCGGATACTTCTTGGCGGCCGGATCGTCGACGACGGTCACACCCGGAGCCTTGCTCAGGATGGCGCGAACTTCTTCGGGGGTGATCTCGTTGGCGAACTCCATGTTCAACGCTTCGCTGTGGGCGCGCATGACCGGAACGCGGACGCAGGTACAGGACACCTTGAGATCCGGGTGATGCATGATCTTACGGCCTTCGTTGACCATCTTCATTTCTTCTTTGGTGTACATGTTGTCCAGGAAGACGTCGATATGCGGAATCAAGTTGAAGCCGATGCGATGGGCGAAAAACTGCGGTTTGATCGGTTCGTCGTTAAGGAGCTGGCGGGTCTGGAGGATGAGTTCGTCCATGCCTTTGGCGCCTGCGCCGCTGGTGGCCTGATAGGTGGCGGCGACCAGTCGCTTGAGTCCTGCGGCCTTGTGCAGCGGGTAGACGGCGACGACCATGAGAATGGTCGAGCAATTCGGGTTGGCGATGATGCCTTTATGTCCTTTGACGTCTTCGGGGTTGACTTCGGGCACGACCAGGGGAACTTCCTTGTCCATTCGGAAAGCACTGGAATTGTCGATCATGACTGCTCCGGCTTTGACGCAGGACGGGGCAAATTCCTTGGAGATGTCGCCACCTGCGCTGAACAACGCGATGTCGATGCCCTTGAACGAGTCATGGGTCAGTTCTTCGATTTTGACTTTGGTGCCTTTGAAATCCAGCTCCTTGCCGGCGGAACGGGCGGAAGCCAGCAACCGGAGGTTGCCGACGGGGAAATTTCTCTTTTCAAGCGTTTCGATCATCTCGATGCCTACTGCGCCAGTGGCGCCGACTACGGCAACATTATAGCTTTTGCTCATTTTTTTTCAAACTCCGAACATTAATTATTCAAGCCGCTTTTCGGCATACTTTTCCGTATCGTAAACAGCGCGTACGTTAATGCCGGTTGTTCGGTGCGTCAAGCAGAATCTGCAAAAAAAACCAATATTCATTGAGGTGAACTTTTTTTTATTATATTAAACCTAAATCTTTGGATGACAGATATTTCCTGAATCGTTTGCCGGATGCCGCCGTCATGGTTGCCGTGTGATGTTGCCAGGCGCGGTCGTAAAAGGGGCAGGCATTTGTTTTGCGGGCTTGCAAGTGTGTTGGATTTATGGTCTATTAACCAT
>QKAL01000148.1 GCA_003246475.1 Lentisphaerota bacterium | reverse complement strand
TGATTCATCTGGACGCGATTCTCGGTCATCATAGAATCACCATCACAAGCAAACTGAAGTTTTGCGACTCGCACAATCTTTTTTGAATGGTATAAACACACCTGCCATTTCATTAAAAAGCAGGAGATCATAGGAACATACCTGAATCAATACGTCAACGTGTAACGGAATTCCGCTTCAAATCGAATATTTGCATGGCATGACTTCTTTTTACGGCAATACGTCAAATTGCTGTTCCTGATTTACAGGATCTTTCTATCTAATAATATGCAACCTGTTTTTCAAACGGAGAATATTTTTGTTTTAATCGTGCACCCGCGACCAATATATATTACGCCGGTCAGTTCGCTGATCGACTCTTTTTATACCTCATTAATGATTATATGACATATAACATATTTTCCGGCTGCTGAAAAATTATCAATAAATGAAATCGTCCTGGTCATTATCACGTTTGATTTCCTTCAAGCGCATGGACATGGGCGTTTCACCGTATATCTTTTTAAATATGCGTGAGAAATAGTTTGCGTCGTTGAACCCGGATGCAAAAGCTACTTCCCGCACGGTCATATTGGAGTGCTTCAGCAATTCGCAACTGTTTTCCAGCCTTCTGACATGGAGATAGTCGACGACCGGCATACCAAGCATTTTACGGAACAATTTAGTCAAATAGTTCGGGCTGATCCGCAACTCTCCGGCAATTTCCCCTATTTTCAGTTCCGGATCGAGATAATTTGCGTCGATTATGTTTTTTGCTTCAAAAAAAGCCTTATTGCTGATCGTATGGATTTTTATTCCGGGGCTGGGGCGAAACGCTATAGAGAGAATCTGCAGAAGTAACCCCTGACGCTCCATGCGCACGTCAAAACGATCTTCGGTACAGAGGAAGTAACGTTTCAGAAGCGGCATGATTTCCGGAGAGACATTTTCCCTGACAAAAGGAAATTTTACCTTTTCAAACCCCGGATCGGCGGCTACTAAAGTCGGATTGAAGATTTCGTTGTCATCGGAATAGACGAAAATGCGCTGCCCGGTTTGATGTGCCAAACAGTCGCCGAACCAGTCGAAATGCACGCACCAGCGTTCGGCGCGTGACATGGCAATGGTGCAGTGCAGCATATTCGGAGGAATTATTATCACGGTTCCTGCCGGACATTCGAACATTTGCGACTCGAACACAACCTTACAACAACCGGAACTGAAGTAGACCAGCTCGTAGTCATATATTTTCCGGTTGGGTTCAACGCGCCCCATAACCCAGAAAGAGTGCCACTGGGGACCGAAGGTTGGCGACATCTTGTTTTTTTGATATACTGTCCGCATTTGTGCTATCAATAACGATTTTATCGTCTTTCTCCAATATCACTTCAAGGCTATAATTACATAAAGATAGCAGCAAGAAAAAACAATGCAATTAAACTTTGAGAAAATTATGATTTGGACAAAAAAATGCTATTCAAGATTGTTAATAGACAGCCATATAACCGATCTCAAGCCGGAGTTCATGGCCAAGTTCGATCCGAAAGATTACGTCCGCATGGTAAAGATATCCGGAATTGAATCTTCCATGATATATGCCTGCGACCACAACGGCAACTGCTATTATCCGACTGGCGTGGGACATATGCACGCAGGCATAAAGGGACGCGATGTGTTCGGAGAAACTGTGAAACGCCTGAAGGATGAAAACATCATCCCGATTGCCTACTACACCGTCATCTATCATAACGACGCGGCAAAACGCCTGCCCTCTGGACTCATCACGGATATTACCGGCAAAAACCATGAGGGTAGATACCATTTCTGCTGTCCCAACAGTAGTGCCGCATTGGAATTCTTTCAGGCGCAGATAAAAGAAATCCTGTCCTACCCCGTGGAAGGAATATTTTTGGATATGACCTTCTGGCCGATGATCTGCTACTGTCAGAACTGCCGCGAAAAGTTCCGTGGCACCTATGGCCATGAATTACCGGAAATTATTGACTGGAACAGTTGCGAATGGGTGGAATTTCAGCGTTTTCGAGAAGATTCGCTGGCACAGTTTGCTGCCAGGCTGACAAAATTCATCCGGAAAAACAAACCGGAAATTACCGTGACACACCAGTTTTCGCCGGTATTGCACGGGTGGTTTCTTGGGCAGAGTTCCGGTATCGCGACGGCATCCGATTACGCCTCCGGCGATTTTTACGGCAACAAATGGCAACAGCGCTTGGGGGGCAAGGTTTTCGATGCCTATTCAAAGCAAAAACCTTTCGAGTATATGACCTCACGTTGCGTTTCACTCAACGATCACACGTCTACAAAATCGGATGACGAATTGTTTCTCCATGCGCTGACCACGCTTGCAAATGGCGGCGCATATTTCTTCATCGATGCAATCAATCCCGACGGCACTCTGGAGGAGAAGTTTTACCGGCGACTGAACGGAATAGTTGAAAGACTCTCGCCTTTTGCGGCGATGATAAAAAAGCATGTACCGGAAAACTGTGCTGAAGTAGGACTGTATTTTTCCATGTCGAGTTGCATTGACGAATCTCTTAACAACCAGCCAGTGATAAAATTGAGCGAGTCGTCATCCAACATGGGCCTTCGTTACAACCACGTATTGGAGGAGGTACTCGGCGTCGCCATACTGCTCAATCACCTACATATTCAGTACAAGGTAATAACCGATGCCACTCAAGACTGGTCCGGCCTGAAGGCGGTTATCGTCAATAACGCAGCATATTTGAGTCACGAGGAGTCTGAGAGAATTCGTTGCTTCGCCGCTGACGGCGGATTGCTGATCGCCACGGGAAAAACCTCCTTGTATGAGAAAAACGGTTCAACATCCGGCAACTTTCAGCTGCGTGATGTACTTGGAGTGGATTACTCCGGAAATAACACGGATCAGATGAGCTATCTTAACTGCTCCGATGGTTTGATCTGTGCGATGGGGAGCGCACCACTTGTCAAGGCCCGCTTGCATACCAAAGTTCAGGGGAAAGTCACCTTGCCGGATTTCCCAATTAACAATCCTGAAAAATACGCATCAATCCACTCCAATCCCCCCGGAATTACAACCACTTACGATGGGTTGACTGAAAATGTTTTTGGAAAGGGACAATGCATATATCTGTATTCCAGTCTGCTGGCTCTGGGTAACGATTCGCAGCAACAGTTTGGCAGGCAACTGCTGAGCCGTTTGCCTCGAACAATTACGACATCTCAAAATCTGCCTAAATCCGCCGAAATCATGATACTTAAGAGCACGACTGGGAACGCGCTGATTCTTACCATCGTCAACTATCAGGATGAATTACCAAACATTCCACTGCGTGACCTGAAGCTTTCGGTGAGGCTGCCCCATGGCTTTTCGGCGGACAGGGTTTTCAGTGTGCTATACCAGAAAAACATCCCTTTCGAAACGTGTGGCAATCACATAAACCTTGAGATCCCGGAATTGGAATATGGGGACTTTTTTGAAATAACGTCTAAATAAGGAGAATCATATTATGTCGAACGCATCACTTATTCGTCAGGCATTTGCCGAAGGAAACGGCATATTCCGCTTGGCTCCGGCCTGGGTGCCACGCTCGTTCTGCATTCCGGGTCGCCGGATCAAGCTGCATCCGGACGACTATTATGCGCTGGGCGGCGTTCGCGGCGGGATTGACGAACGCTGGCTGGGAAGTACAACCCCGGCGGACAATGGCCCTCTCACTGGGAAAAACGAGGGAATCAGCCATCTGGTGACCCCGAACGGCAAACTTGTCCCCCTATCTGAAGCGGTAAATGAGCTGGGCGCGGAACTTCTCGGTAAAAGAATTTGGAACAAGTATGGTTGCTGGCCGGTATATTCCAAGTTTTTCGACAATCTGGGCCCATTGCCACACCATATCCACCACCGCGAACAACATGCGAAACTGGTCAATCAGCGCGGCAAGCCGGAATGCTACTATTTCCCTCCTCAGCTGAACAATCATAACGGTCATTTCCCTTATACCTTTTTCGGATTCGAACCGGGAACAACCAGTGAGCAGGTTCGTGAATGTCTGGTAAATTTCACTAAAGGCGATAACAAGATCACCAATCTGTCCCGAGCCTATCGGCTGGAAGTCGGAACCGGCTGGGACGTACCGCCGGGAGTACTTCACGCTCCCGGAAGCCTGTGTACCTATGAACCTCAGTTCGCGAGCGATGTCTATGCGATGTATCAGTCGCTGGTGGATGACCAGATCGTACCGGAAAGTTTATTGTGGAAGGATTGCCCCAAAGATAAGATCGGTGATTTTGATTATCTGCTGGAAGTGATCGACTGGGAATTAAATGTCGATCCGAATTTTGTGCAAAACCGTTTTATGCGTCCGGTTCCGGTCAAGCCGCTGACGGCAATGCGTGAAAACGGCTATGAGGAATATTGGATATGTTACCGTTCCCAGGCGGTATCCGCCAAAGAATTGACCATTTTACCGGGACGAACGGCGAAGATCCGAGATCATGGAGCCTACGGGATGATAATGATGCAGGGGCATGGTAAATTGAACGGGATGCCGTTGGAAACCCCCAGTATGATCCGATTCGGAGAGCTGACGTTTGACGAATATTTCATTTCCGAAAACACAGCAGAAAGCGGCGTAACCATCATCAACCAATCTTCAACGGAACCGATAGTGATGCTGAAACATTTCGGGCCGCAAAACCCGGAATTGATGCAGTAATACAACGAAAAATAACAAACGTGGAGCATTTCTGGGGGTGTTGAAGTACAAAAACATCCACCAGTACGATTATCGTTCGCTGGCGCAAATGCGCTGGGGAGTGCAAAGCTATGTGAATTTTTACAACACACGGCGGATCCATTCCGCACTGGATTGGGGAACCCCGGAAGCGGTCTACGGGCAAGCTTGCAATCGGCAACC
>QKAL01000242.1 GCA_003246475.1 Lentisphaerota bacterium | reverse complement strand
GGTGCAGCGATTGCACTGTTAATATTTATCGGCAACACAGTTCGTCTCGCCGGAATCGCCAAGGGTGTGTGTGAACTGCGAGAAACCATCAAAACTTTTAATGCCGCCAATAAAGCGGCTTACCTACAACTTGAGGATCAACTCAAGTCACTGGAACGGAAGCTCGAAAAGCTGCAACGCCAGCCGCCGGCAGACATGCCGGTACCTGCAGCACCTCCGGCCAAGGAACTGGAAATGGGAAAGCCGGTAATTCAGGAAAAAGCAGCGCCCCTCCCCTCGCTGAATATCATTGCCACTCCGGAAGAAGAAATGCTGCAGGAAAAAACCATGGAAACGGTCACGCCGCCAGCGACTCCTCCAACAGCCCCGGCTGTTTCCTCCATTCCGCCTATTAAACCGGTCGCCAACGTTACCACCACACCTAATGAGCCTTGGGTCAGTAAGCCCGTCGTCAACTCGACCGCTGCATCCGATCAGATGAGTGCGTTTGAAGAGAACGCCACACGCATCATCGGCAAAATCTGGAGCTGGATCATTGTCGGCGAAGAGTTCCGCAACCCCAAAGTATCAATGGAATACTCGATTGCCAGTACCTGGTTGCTGCGTTCAGCCATCATCATTATCCTGACCGGGGCTGCTTTTTTCCTTAAATACTCGATTGAAAACAATATTGTCGGGCCCGCCGGACGCGTGGGAATAAGCATTCTCGCCGCACTGACCATGCTGATAACCGGATTACGGATGATCGGCAGAAAATACAGCGTGATCGGACAGGGACTCGCCGGAGGCGGCATAGCACTGCTTTATTTCAGTATCTTCGCGGCATCGTCCATGTATCACCTGATACCGCAACTGCCCGCGTTCGCCCTGATGTCCATGGTCACCGTGGCGACCGGGGTAATATCGGTCAGGATCAATTCCATGCTGCTCGCCATTCTGGGGGTGGTCGGCGGTTACGGCACCCCTATTTTGCTGGGCACAGGCGAAAAGAATTTTGTCGGGCTGTTCAGTTATCTGACACTGCTGGGTATCGGCACACTGTACATCGCCCGGTATAAAAACTGGAAACTGCTTAACTTCATGGCCTTTACTTTTACCTATGTTCTGTTTTTTGCAGCAAAAGACAAATTCTATGCGGCGGATTCCGACTTTTCAACCGTCTTCCCGTTCCTGACGCTGTTCTTTATGTTGTTCGCGGTTATCACCCTGATCTATAATCTGGCCTGGAAGGAAAAAGCAACACTGATCGAACTGGGTATGACGTTTATCAATACGTGTATCTATTTTGCCGCCGCCTATGACATGCTCATACCATATGGGAAGGAATACCATGCGGCATTGTCGGTAGCGATGGCTCTTTTCTTTATGGCACAATCATGGTATTATATGAAGGCAGGAATCCAGGACAAACGCCAGCTGATCATCAATACCGGCTTTGCCTCGTTCTTTGTCACATTGTCGATTCCGTTCCTGCTTTCAAAAGAGTGGATAACCATGGCGTGGTCGATTCAGGCGCTCATCTTCATCTGGATGAGCATAAGGCTGAAAAGTCCATTCGTCCGTATTGCCGCCTACATAATCTATCTGGTCACATTCATCCGCCTCGGCGCGGTGGATTGTCCCCGTACCCTGCGGTTTGCCATGCCGGACAGCTACTGGCATGACCTGTTCTCGCGTCTTAGTTCGATCGGCGTCTATATCGCCTCCATGGCCGGAGCCTGGAAAATGCTGGCGGCAGAAAGCAAGAGCATGCCGCAAGCGGAAAGGCGGGAAAAACCGACAATATCAGCAATATTTATCGCTATCGCCGCGCTGATGTTATTCGTCTATCTGCATTATGAAGTCTATTATTGCTGCAAGGCGTTCCGTCCGTCGACCCTGATGCCGGCGATTACCGCCATATGGATGACGGCGCTGGGGCTTGCAATCTACCGCATCAGCCGCGGCGGCGGAAAATTCATGCAACAGGCAGCAGTATTGCTTCTGGTCGGTATCGTTATCAAATTTCTCATTTTCGACTTCAATTTCTGGCACCTGTCGCTTGAGCGCGGCTGGTATACCTGTGCCTACAGCGGGGAAAATATCCTGATGCGTCTGCTTGATTTCATTCCCGCGATCATCATCCTGGCGGCGGCGTATTTCAAATGCCACCAGCCGGACAGGAATGATTTCCGGGCTTTCGGAACTGTCTCACTGCTTCTGCTGTTCTTTTATCTGACCTTCGAGACCGGAAGCTTCATGCAGCATTTCCTGCCGGGCATGCGGCCGGGGGCAATATCACTGCTTTGGGGGCTGTTCGCCTTCGGACTGATACTTGGCGGCATACTGCGCAACCACAAGAAAATGCGTTACGCCGGTCTGGGACTGATCGCGCTTACCGTAGGTAAAATATTTCTGTCCGACATGTCCAGACTCACGCCGGTTTACAAATTTTCCGCATTTATAGCGCTTGGACTTGTGATTCTGGTCGGAGCCATGATCTATGTAAAGTTCAAGGACGTGTTCAATCTTCCGGACAACGCCATAAATGAGGGAGAAAAAAATGAGCAATAAATTATTCTGCGCCGCGCTTCTTTCGCTGCTGGGGATTTCCGGGGTGGCGGCAACGGAGAACCAAACGCCCTGGGGAGTAGAATTTCCCGAGTTCCGGCAACTGACCCCGACGGTTAACGACGCCTCCCCGGTTGGACTGGCAGAGCTGGACGCACCGGTATACGACCGGGCCGCCATGAATTTCAGCAACATGCGGCTGTATGATTCGGCAGAAATGGAAATTCCTTTTCTGGTCCGGTTGGAAACGGAAAAACAGCTAATCTTCATTCCCACTGAGTGCCGGAGTAAGATCGAGTCCTTGAACAAGGTCGGCGACAACAGTTACGAAGTGGTAATTGAGCTCAAGGACGATGAACCGACGCCAGTTGAAGCGGACATTCAGACGCCGTCGCTCGACTATGCCAAAAAAGTCAACGTATATGGCTCAAACGACCGCCGTAACTGGCAGATGCTAAAGCAGGACGCGGAAATTTTCGACTATTCCTCCATCATCAATCTGAAAAACACCGCAGTCACCTTTACCGGCAGCAGATTCAAGTACTATAAAGTCAGGATCGACAGTTTCAGCGAACACAAAGTATCGCCGTATTCGGAGCTGGTCACTCAAAAACGTCAGGGGCAGGAATTCAGCTCCACAGAAAAAACGATGCAGCTCAATGATACTTTCCGGATCGATGGTATCCGACTTATCGCCCGCATCAGCCGGCAAGCGTTGATTCAGAACAAAAAAGTGAACTACGACGTTGCCGATTTCAAAGCCGACGGAAAAATCAATAAGGACGATGTTTTCACCATTACCACGTTTCGCCAGCCGCTGACGGAGATAACCGTCCTTTCCGATTCCGTCAACTTTTATCGCCGCGTCAGGTTATCTGGCTGTGATGACCAAAAAAACTGGCGTCAGGTCGCTGAATCGACGATCTGCATGGTCACAATCGGCAATAAGCCGCGAGGCGAAATGAAATTAAATTTCCCCGAACATCGTTTCAAATACTACCGGCTGACGATTATAAACGGCGACTCGCCTTCGATCAATATCTCCGGGGTGAAGCCCGGCGGCAACAGTTACGCCATGCTCTTTATTGTTCCCAAAGCCCCCATGCAGCCTCTTCGCCTTTATTATGGAGCGGCGGCAATGTCCTCGCCGGTTTATGATCTGACCGCGGTTTTAAATAAAGCCAATATTGAAAACTATCGACGTTTCATGTTCGGGAAAGTCGAATCAAATCCTTTATATCAGCCCCGAAAACAGAAAGATCCCCTCTTGGGCGGCAAATATCTGTTCCTGGGTGCAATCGGCTTAATGGTCATAATCCTGGGCTGGCTGCTTGTACGCGGAGTCAAGAAAATCGAATCACTGCCGGATGGACAATAAATCGATAAGCGCCCCTTTACTTTTTGGAGTTTTCGGCTATATTATTAATCCTTAAAGAGCAATTCAGGCCGCGTAACATGGCGGCGATAGGTAAAATACAGAAAAGGAGTAACTGAAAATGGCTGGAAAAGGTGACAAGCGCAGACCTGGCGACGAAAAGAAATACCGTGACAACTGGGATTTCATTTTCGGCAAGGGAAAGAAAGAAGCCAAGTAAACTTTCCCGTTAAATTCAGCTTCATAGCGTATACGGCCGCGGATATTTATCCAGCGGCCGTATGATTTTCAGGATTTAAACTCTTTTCTGCTGTCAGCATCCGCTCGCGCAGAAATAAGTCCGGGCAGCGGTCATGATCACGTTGTTCGACGCGTCCTTGATCTGGGTCTGGGGCAGCAAACCGGTGCCCGGCTGGCGGGTGTAATGGGCGGTATGAACGCCTTTGCCCACCGTCGCCAGACGGTTACGCACGTCATACGTATAGCCATGCGCCACCACATCCGTACCATCATTTTTGAGCTGCATCCCGGTTCTCCGCCCCATTGCGTCATAAGTGTAATTCACGCTATGATCTACTATATACGGCACGCTCACCAAAACAAGCCCCGGATGCCCCGAAGTCGCATAATCATACGCAAATTTATGCGTCCCCGTGCTTTCATGCTTAAACGCATTTTTTGCCATTAAAAAATCGTTCTAATGAAACTTTTATCAGCAATTTCAACCAATTTCAGGCTCAATAGTAATTTGTTAGGTGGTCCGACCCCAGAGTGCCGTTGTCAAACATGGATCATGTTTTGAGCCGAAATTTTCAAAAATCAGAAATTTTCGGACAGGAGGGGTCTATCCACGCTTGACAAAACCCTATATGGACGTCCCCAGAGCGCAGGTTCGTATTTTGTACTTTGCGGTTTAATTCCTGTAATCTGCTGAAATCCGACTTCGTCTTTCTGGTCACGGAAGATGAAACATCCT
>QKAL01000225.1 GCA_003246475.1 Lentisphaerota bacterium | reverse complement strand
CGGATCGGTTTCTCGCGTTAGGGTCTTGAGTTTTCGCGCCAGCAATTCCATAGCCCGCTGAGCCTCATCTTCGCAGGACACATTTTCCAGCATCTCATCGATCAACTCACCAGGCAAACCTTTCTGCCGCATCGACATACGGCATTTTCTCCCGCCATATCCGCGACTCTGCAACTCCTGCAGATACATCTCGGCAAACTGCCTGTCATCCAGAAATCTCAACCGGACGCATTCCGCGATGGCAAAATCCACCAACCCGGCGGAAAACCCCTTCTTGAACAGCTTTTCCCGAAGTTCCGCCGTGCTATGAGCACGAATCGACAATAGGCGCATCGCCTTGTCCATCACCATCTGTTGATCGTCCATTCCAATCCCTTTCCGACTGAATCCGGAGGAGTTCCTCGCAAAAAAACAACAGGGCGCGGCTTGTGACCGCGCCCCGCATATCAAACCGCTGAACGGTTATCAGTACCTCTTCTGCTTGCTGCGGGCAAGCACTCTCAGGCGCAGCGCGTTGAGTTTAATAAACCCTTCCGCGTCTTTCTGATTGTAGGCATCGGCGCCTTCGAAACTGGCCACCGCTTCGTCATACAGACTGTATTCGGATCTTCTGCCGGTCACATGGCAGGCACCTTTAAACAGCTTGACCCGGACTTCGCCGGTAACGTATTTCTGGCTTTCGGTAATCGCCGACTGCAGCATCTCGCGCTCGGGAGCATACCAGAAACCATTGTAAACCATATCCGCATAGCGGGGAATGAAGCTGTCGCGCAAGTGCATGACTTCACGGTCCATGGTAATGGATTCCATCGCACGATGCGCATGATGCAGGATAGTACCGGCGGGGGTCTCATATACCCCGCGAGACTTCATGCCAACAAAGCGGTTTTCCACGATGTCAACCCGGCCGACGGCATGGTTCTTGCCGATGGCGTTCAGTTTACGCATGATATTAGCGGGAGAAAGCTCTTCTCCGTTGACTTTGACCGGAATACCTTTTTCGAAGGTAATTATGACATCTTCCGGCTGATCGGCAGCCTGGCTCAGCGGCTTGGTCATTACGGCAATATCATCGGGGAAAGCATTCCACGGATCTTCGAGGATACCACCTTCAAAACTGATGTGCAACAGGTTACGGTCCATGCTGTAGGGCTTGGCTGCGGTACTGGTCACGGGAATGTCATTCTTCTTGGCATACTCGATCAAATCCATACGACCCTTGAAATCCCAATCGCGCCAAGGGGCGATAACCTTGATATTAGGCTCAAAAGCATAGGCGGTAAGCTCAAAACGCACCTGGTCATTACCTTTGCCGGTCGCGCCGTGGCAGATCGCGTCGGCGCCTTCGGCACGGGCGATCTCGATCAGGCGTTTGCCGATCAGCGGGCGGGCAATCGAGGTACCGAGCAGGTAGTTGCCTTCATAGATGGCATTGGCCTGCATCATCGGGAAAATGAAATCCCGAGCGAACTCTTCGGTCAGATCCTCGACATAGCATTTGGTCGCGCCGGTACGTATGGCTTTGGCCTCAACACCGTCAAGCTCCTCTTCCTGACCGACGTCGGCACAGAAACCAACCACTTCGGCGTTATATTTTTCCTTAACCCACTTTACAATCACCGACGTATCCAGACCGCCGGAATATGCTACCACAACTTTCACTTTATTTACTCCTTTTAGAAGTTTAGTATTAACTTACGTCTGCGGTAATCTATCATCGCAACCGCTTACTTTACATCATTATTCAAATTAATTTGAAACTTTTTATCGTCGTCATTGACCAGATAAGTTGTGTTGGTCGGGAACGCAAATTCAATCCCCTCGTCATTGAACCGCTGCAGGATCTCCAGATTGACTTTGGTAATCCACTCCATCGCCAGCAGCCAGTCGCCGGGATGATACCAGAGGATGACTTTTAGGTTGAGCGACCAGTCGTTGAACGCGTCAAAGAAAATACGCGGTGGCCGCTCCGCGTCAAAACCCTCATGGTTTTCAAGTATCTCGTGCAAAATCGCCATCGCCCGCCGCATCTTATCCGGGGTCGTACCGTAGGTCAGGGTCAGGTTGGTCAGGAACTTGATGAAAGGACGGGCGGTAATGTTCTCGATCGCCGATTCGGTGATCTTCTTATTAGGCAGCGTGATCATATGCCCGTCTGCGGTTTCCAGACGGATACTGCGGAAACCGACGCTCTTAACCACCCCGGTATACTCACCTACCGTGATCCGGTCACCCACATAAAATGGTTTGTCGAGCACGATCATGATCGAGCCGAAAAAGTTGGCAATGGTATCCTGAGCGGCAAAAGCGATCGCCAGACCGAAGATACCCGCACCGGCCAGAAGTGTGGTGATATTGATACCCAGGATATTCTGGCCGATCAGCAGGAGCGATATCACCAGGATCAACACCTTCAAAGTCTTGCGCAACAGCATGATGATCAGATCATCAAGCTTGCTCTCGGTCTTGTCGGCATAACGGCTGAGCCACTCGCACAAGACGTCGACACTGCGGTAAAGCCCCCAGGCCAAAGTCGACGCAATCAGCGCCGCCAGCAGCTTTGCGGTGATATCCTGAATCTTCTGGGGCATATCCAGCAGAATGTTGGTCGCACTCAGGTAAATGCCGACCGAATAGAGCAACACCATAAACGGAGTACGAAAAGCCTCGCACAGACGATCATCCATATCCGTCTGCGTTTTAGCGGTAAGGCGCCGGATGATAACATGCTCGACGAACAATCGGGCCAGATACACCAGCACGAACGTGGCGAACAGTCCGCCCAGGAAATAGTATAAATTTGTCAACGTGAATGCCTTGTTGTCGGCAACACGCTTCCAGATATCCACCGCCTGGCTCCGGATGTCGCCCCAGAATCCGGCGGAATGCCGCACAACATCCTGTTCCTGCGCCTCCCCCTTCCCTTCTTTCTTAAGCGCGTCGATCAACTTATTGACCTCTTTGGCGTCAGTAAGCACAATCACGCTGCCGGATCGCACCTGGATATCATTGACCGGTCCATCTTTCCCGACAACAAACTGCCCGCCCTTACCCGGCACATCAATGGCCGCGCCATCAGTTGCCGCAGACACCACATTCAGCCAAACACCGCCGCACAATATCCAGATCCATAAAATTTTTCCGATGAGTTTCACCTTTAACTCCATTTGTCTATTTTATTTTGCTTTTTTTAATCTATATTACAATGTCACGCGCTTGCAGCGGACTCATTAAAATAATATGTTTCGCGATTAATGCAACATTACAACGGAAACTCAATTACAGGATTTTAACTTTCATGGCGGAAACCGGTTTCATCGACGAGATCAAGGCTGTACTGAAGGAATGCAAAAACGCGTCCCAATATGCATTCGTCACCCCGGAAAACACTGCCGCGTTCTTCGCTTCCGCGGAAAAAACGACACCCAAGCCTGCAGCCGGTTCTAAGGCGTCGGAAAATACCGCCGACTACCACACCCCGAAAAACAGCGCAGCAAAAACAGCCGCCGCCTGCCCCCGGACAACCGACTTTTCCCAACTGTCACTGGATGACCTCTCGCTGGCCGCTTCGTCATGTACCGGATGCCGCTTGCATCCCACCAGGCATAATGTGGTTTTCGGCGAAGGCAACCCCAATGCCGAACTCATGTTCATCGGTGAAGGCCCCGGATATGACGAAGATATGCAGGGACGTCCGTTTGTGGGCAAAGCCGGACAGCTGCTGGACAAAATGATCACGGCCATGCAGTTCGCCCGCAGTGAAGTATATATTGCCAACATCGTCAAATGCCGCCCCCCCGAAAACCGTAACCCGGAACCGGATGAAGCCGCCGCCTGTTTGCCATACCTCCGCCGCCAGATCGAACTCATCAGCCCGCGAGTAATCGTATTGCTCGGGTCGGTACCGCTTGAGCACCTGCTCGGACAGAAAGGAATCAGGCGACTGCGTGGACAGTGGCTGGAATACAATAACATCCCGGTCATGCCGACATATCATCCGGCCTACCTCTTGCGGTATCCGGAGGCAAAAAAAGAGACATGGAGCGATTTACAGCAGGTCATGAAAGTTTTCGGTAAAGTCCACAACAAACAATAACCCGGTTTACTTGATGTTTTTTGTTTGCAGATTTCAGTTAAGCGCATTATAGTTTTTAGCAGAAGGTTTATTCGGGGACATCATAGGCATGGCAACTAAATACAATTTTCAAAATACGGTCCTGCGAAGGGTAAAAAATACCTTTCACCGCATGACTTTTACCTATCGCCACTTTGCCGGACACAAGGCGAACCACGCTATGATCGCCATCAATTCCGCACCGGAAACCGGGCACCGCGATGCCGCGTTTGACTGCGCCGCCGCAATCCTCAATACCCATCTGTTCGCACTCCCCGCGGAAAAACGCCTGGAAACATATCAGCAGGCAATGGAGCTGCTTCACATCAGCATCACCTGTACCACTGAAATCCACAATGCCTCCGAAGGGAACAAGCACGACCATGAGGCCAACGTCCTCAGCTTCCTGAACCTGCTTTACGACACCATTCACGCAGCCGCCACCTTGCTGTCCCATCAGCAGACCATGGTCGAGGAAGACAAGAAGGTCACCGACTTCTTCGGCTTCGACCTGGCATTCCACTTCCAGAACACCGACGAGGTCCTGGCCGACAGCGAAATCAATATCATCCAGTGTATCAAGGAGATGCTGGCTCGTTCACACGAACGCCTCATGCAGTATCGCGGCCACTGCTGCCGTACTCTCTCCGGCAAAGAGCTTAAACGGTACCACAAAGCTTTTGCCGAATATCAACAGCTCTACAGCCAGAAATTCCAGATGTCAATCATTATCCATAACCTCGAGTCCAACCAGATGGATGCTACTCAACTGATACATCCAAACCATCATCCGGAACAGTTCCCGTTAAATAAGACAGAAAAGCTTCCTCCTCAGCACTGACCATTTCACGGAATACCCGGGATTTTCCGCCAAACATAAATACCGCAGCCTCCAGAAAGGCAGTCTTCGTACCATATTTTACCGGATTATCACGCGCCAGTTCCGCCATCCGGCGCAACAGCGACCAACGCGGATCGACATCGTCACGCGCTACTTCAACACCGCCGGCCGCAGCTTCAATCCGACGCAACAAGCCCGGATCGCGCAACCACCCCCGCGCGGCCATCACTCCGGCACAACCGCACTCTCCGCATATTTCCTGGACATCATCAAGGCTGTATACATCACCACTGCCGATCAACGGAACCGAACCGGCCAGCGCCACCGCACGGCGCAGACGCTCATTACGATTCGCCGCCGGTTTGTAAAGCTCTCTTACCGTTCGATAATGCAACGATAAAAAATCGATCCCGCTACCACACAACATCGGAATGATTTCTTCCATCTCCGATGCCGATTCAAAACCGCTTCTTATTTTAGCGCTCAACGCGATTCCACCGCAGACCTCCCGTAAACGGCACATGATCTCGACCATTTCCGCCGGTCGCCGCAGCATCCCCCCTCCACCGCCATGCCTGACCACCACCCCGCTCGGGCAGGCAAAATTAACATCGATACCGGCAATCCCCAAACCCACCAGCCGCTCCGCCGCCACCGCCAGCTTTTCCGCATCCGTACCCATCAACTGAACAACCACCGGCACATCGCAGCACAGAAACTCCTCCAGCATCCGTTTCAATTTTGACAGGCGCGGCACATCGACCGAAATGCGGATAAACGGCGTCACCCAGGCAGGGATCATTCCGAGATCGGCAGCGGCACGACACAGGCACCCCCGCATCACCCCTTCCATCGGTCCAGGCAATACCCGCGGAATGCGCAAGACATCACCCGTGACCGGATTTTTCACCGTCAGTAACGGCTCACTTAGAAAATCTATTTGACCCATACGCTAAAATATTTAAGAAAATTGTTCCAGATTTTTTCCGAACTCCACGGCTCAACACCAGCCGGCACCTCTTCCGGACAGACACCAAACTTCGCGGCTATAAAAATATTAAACCAGAGAAAGTGATCTTCGTTGAGCTGATTCAGCGCCATCGCCAGATCCTCCACTTTCTTGACCTTATTGAATATTTTCAAAACCATCGCGTCGCGCTTTGCCGAACAATATTCCAGCGTGCCGTCCACGCCAATTTTGAATATAAAATGGTCTTTCTTCACCTTGTCGTTGTAAGGGTCGAAAAGATCAGGATCATCGACATAACCGCCGGAGGCGTGCAGCTCAATCTCAAGCCCCGACTGCCCCACCGCTTCTTTCAAGACCGCCGCCACCTCTCCGCTGCCGCACTTCGCAACGAAGTCATTCCACATCCAATTTCCACTGAGAATCAGCGATCGCCCCTTTTTGGAGTTATAGACCGCCGCCACCTCCGGCGCCAGACCTTTCTCCAGATAAAAACCGCAGGCTATCGTCTTCTGCTCCTTGTCACCCCAGTCAAAATAATATTTGCCGTGGCGGTAAAACGGCAGTTCTGGCGACGGCACGAGCCACCATGACGTTACCACCGGCACAAACCGATTGAACGGCCGCCTCGCCATCTTTCCGCACGCTCGCGAAGCAAACTCCTCTACCGCCTCACATAAACGCCGCGGCGTCTTTTTCTCGCACAGGTTCATAGAAACACCCTTCTTATGCCTTAATTTTGCGCATACTATACTGCCGATACGTTAAATTGGCATGACCGCCAAAACAAATTCCCGATATTTTATCGCTTATGTATCGAGACGGACAACCCCTGCCGATTACACCTCTCAAATATTTTCCTTAAAAAAAGCATTTTACCATTTGTATTTTACCAATATCAGGATAAGTTTGTAGCTCCATTTTTGAGTGGAATTGAGCCGTTAATGCATTATGTCGTCAAGACAGTGGCCACGGATGAAAAAACCGTAAAAAAGTTTTTCCGTTGCTTGAAATAAATAAAAAGTGCTGTATTATTAATGGCTCATGCTCACTGAGGTGGGTTGATAGCTCAGTCGGTAGAGCATCGCCCTTTTAAGGCGGTGGTCCCGGGTTCGAGTCCCGGTCAACCCACCAGTTTTTTTGGATTTAGTTGCGAAAGCAATAGTAATAGCGGCCGGATTTTTTGACAACTGCCAATCCGGATAAAACTGTTTAACTGGAGATTTATTAGAAATGAGTAACGTTTGTGCAATATGCGGCAAGAAAAAGACCGTTGGCGGCGTCATCACCTATAGAGGTTTGGCCAAGAAGCATGGCGGTATCGGTTTGCACGTTGTCAAGAACAACAAGCGCATCTTCAACCCGAACATTCAGAATGTCAAGGTTAAGGTCAACGGCACCGTCAAGCACATGAAGGTCTGTACTGCCTGTATCCGTAGCGGCAGGATTGAAAAGGTCTAAAGACGATTTTATGGGCGTATAGCTCAGTTGGTTAGAGCGCTACGTTGACATCGTAGAGGTCGCAGATTCGAGTTCTGCTACGCCCACCATTTTTATACTCAAAGCATCCTTTTAGGGTGCTTTTTTCTTTTATATTCCTCTATAGAAAATATAAAATAAGATGACGATAAGATAACCGCAGAATAATGCTGTTACTCAAAATATATTATTTTATACTTGCCTTGAAATTAAAATAAATCTAAATAAGAATCCATTTTCAAAACTTTCCGGTAAAATCTTGTAGTGTCCCCCCCCATTTTGCAATGTCGGGACTACGTATAAGGGGTAAAAATCTGCAATTTTGCATTTAAGACCTCTTATGCGGCATGTACCGACGCATTGAATCATGATCCAAAAACTATATTTTAACCGATTCTCTAACGACAATTTCACAAGGGACGGTTTGATTGCCAGTCTCGACCACTTTTTCCTGCAGCAGATTCAATACAAGTTCGGCGGCCCAATGGCCGATCGCCTCCGCATTCTGACGCACGGAAGTCAATGCCGGGTCCATCACTCGACAGAAGTCTGAAGCGTCAAACTCAACGATTCCAATCTCTTTCAGAATCCGAAAACCTTTTGTCTTAAGCCAGTTCATCAACGAAACTGCAATCCAGTCGTTGACGCAAATCACCGCGTTGAGAGGTTCGGTCAATACGGCCAGAATGTTTGCATCCTGTTCTCCTTTATGCACCAGGCAGTGCCTTCCCTGTCTTTGTCGACCAACACCAGTAACTTGCCATAACGCATAAATTCCGCTGCGATTTGATCATTTTCCGGATCCGCGCCGACGTCCTCAAAAGTCCGGAGTTTTTCCAACATGCAGACAACGTGCTTGAAATTTGGGAGTAATCGTCGTCGCCGCAACAGCCATCACCCCGACTCAGTAGCCCGCGATTTACCAGGTGATCGGGGTGGTTTCGGTCTTTATTATTTTGCATAATCACTTCGCGATGTCATGGGGGTTAATTTTTTTCGGGGAGAGATGACACAATTTGTGAATTTCATCAACAATTTTTCATAGACCAGTATTGACTTATTACAATGAATGCATTATACTAGATTTGAAACAAGAATGAAACAAGAAAAACAAGAAGTAAACATGGCTAGAAAAGATATACTCCAACGTTTCAGGCAGGAAATCGACAATGGCGTGATTGTCAACGATTCCCTTATTCCAACCTTCCGGCAATTGGGAGAAAGGTACTCTTGCAGCGCCGCAACAGTAAAACGTATGGTGGATCAACTTGAAAGTTGTGGTATTCTGCGGACAATCCGTGGGCGGGGCACTTTTGTGGCCGGAGCAGATGTGCCGACGAAAAGAAACTATAAGCAGATTATTGGTTGCATTGTTCTTGATGACCAGTTCCAGACCGAATTGGAGTTGGCAAAAGACGAGTACCTTATGCAGAAATGTTTTTTCAGTATTTACAATGCCAGTGATGATGCTCAGTCTCCGGAACGCGAAAAACGTTTTTTGGAGTTGGCAAACGAGCAGGAATTTTGCGCCATCATCATGGAAGCCACGCCAGTGGAGCCGGTCAATACGACATTATTCAAGCGTTTGCGCTTCGACGGAATGAAGATCACTCATCTTAGTCCTTACATTGAAGACATGAGCGACGAATGTTTTTTTATGCCGGATTTTTATGCGGCGGGACAGCTGGGCGTGGTAAAATGTGAGGTGAAACATTATCATAATCTGGTACTCATGCGCGGAAATGAGCGAGCTCCATACGTTAAGGCATGGGAAAATGGAGTTAGCAGCATGGCCCGCAACCTAAATATCAAAGTACTGCCGGAAATAAAAAGTCGCAACGACGATGATATATTGGCAGAGTTACGTGCCTTACCGTCGTCAACCGCCGTATTCTGCGTAAATACGGAAACCGGTGAAAATATTCGGCGGCTGGCCTCTACCCACGGAATCAACATTCCTGGCGATATCGGGCTGATGTCGTTGTCCTGTTCGATACACTCTGAATTGAACGTCAGCTATTTTTCCTTCGATTATCGCGCTATCATGCATGATGCGTTGGCTTATTGCATCGACCGGAGTCGTAACCCTCTTGACTTGTCGCAACAATATTACCCGCCAACCTTCGTCGACATGAAGACGTTATAAGGTGATATATGAATATGAATTTTGATGATGTCAGTCTGTATCGGTGGTTCTTTGGCCAGGGAGCTGCGGCAGCATATCATAGAATACAAAAAAGATAAACAATTAGTCGGAGAATAATTGAAAATGAGCAAGAAGAAATTCACACTAATAGAATTGCTGGTTGTTATTGCAATCATTGCAATTCTCGCCTCCATGTTGTTGCCCGCATTGAATCGGGCACGTGAGGTAGCCAAAGCAATTTCATGCGTCAACAAGATGAAACAGTTTGGTCAAGCCGGAAACTTTTATCAGGGAGACTATCAGGATTATCTGCCTTATACTGCGGCCACCGGGAGTAATACCGTCTGGTGTACCGAATCTGGTTGGGCATCAACCTATTTACTTGGGCAGGATGCATATGAAAAGAACAAAACCTTTTTCCGGTGTCCGAGTCATAGCAGACCAAATCCGCAGGCAAAGTATGAAAATTACTCATATGGTTCGAACATCGATTTCGGCGCGGTGATAATGTGGGCTGACCAGCTTTATCAAAAGAAGAACTCTCAGGTCAAGAAAAGTCCGTCAACCATGATACATATCATTGACTCCGAAGGTGTCAGCGGTGATACCGGTACTTACTATGCTGCCTTCTACGATTGGAACAACTTCGGCACGCGCCATAACAAAAGAAGTAATGTGTTGTTGCTTGACGGTCATGTCAGCAATGCAACTATACTGGAGTTGACAACCGTAAACAACGACTTCAAGTGGGGTATCAACCCGATTTTCGGCAATCGTTAACGCGATGTTGCAAACCTCAAACAAATTAATTAATTCCAGGATGAAAATGTTTTGTACATTAATAAAACTTCTGATGGTTATACTATGCTTGACGGTGTCGGCAACCCTTCGTGGAGAACCGCTTGGTGGCGCACTGAGTTTTTACGTTTCATTCGATCAGTCCGTTGACCCGGATCAGGCAAAAGGCGATAAAGCCGTCAAAAAATTCGGTAACGTCAAATTGATTTCAGGGGCCAACGGCAATGCGGCAGAATTCTCCAAACCCGGCGATTATCTGGAATATATTGCCAAAGAGAATCTCAATCCACAACAGGGAACTATTGCATTCTACATCAAGGATATCGATGTCCGTCCGGATCAGCGGGTTTGGAACTCATACTTCCAATGGCTGGGAGGACAGAATGCCTTCAACATTGCCCGACTGTGGCAACCGCTTAATATTGCAGGAGGGATTTGGAGTAACGGTAATCTGATCTCTCTGGCGGAAACTCCGATCGGGCCGAAAAACAAATGGCGACATCTGGCTTTCACTTACCAACGTAATGTGATCCGTCTGTATTGTGACGGCGAGGAGAAAGCGGTTGCCTTCAATGCTGATTTCAAGCTTGACAATCCTAATTCGGTCTTTACGACCGGGCGGCTTGCGAATCCCCAAGCTTTTGCCGACAGTTTTCGTACTGGACTGCATTTGCTCAAAGACGCGCCAGAGAAAGCTCGTCAGATGCGCATTGGTACGGAACCATACGGTTCGTTTGCAATTGACGAGTTCTGCGCTTTCAACCGTCCGTTGACAGCGAAAGAAATCAAAAATCTGGCAAAACTTGGCTTGAACAAAGCATCATCGCAAGACTTTCCGGAAGAGCTTTCGATCAATCTTCAGGAGTCGCTGTCGCTGAATCAATTGAGAGTATTGGTTGCCGGTTGCCGGTTAAGGCCAGACAGTCATTTGAATGTCGACATCAGTAATGCTGCCGGAAAGGTTCAGGTGGCATCGGCGGTTAAGGTATTGCCTTCCGGAAGTGATTATGTTTATCTTTCAACAGAAAAACTCGAGCCGGGTAATTACACGATAAGAGCCATGGCAAAGACTCCAGGCGCAAATGATACAACCGTAACTATCCCCTATGTCAAACGTTCGTCGGAAGTATGGATAGGTAATAAGCTTGGTACGGAAGATGTGGTACTGCCAGGTTTGCTTCCATTAAAAGCAGATGCAGACAAGGTTGATTTATGGGGCCGGACCTATTATTTCCAGCGTTCGCTGATGCCGGTACGTATTGTCAATCAAGAACACGAAATTCTACGTCGCCCGGTTTCCTGGCATGCCAATGTCAACGGCCGAAATTGCGACATGGTTTTCAACGGGGTAAAACTTATTCAGAGTTCGTTGACCCGGGCAGTTTACGCAGGGTCCGGGACTTTGGGACCGGTTAAGATCGAAGGCAGAACTACGGTAGAATATGACGGATTCATGCGTTTCGACCTGACTTTCATTCCACCTGCCGATGGGATTAAGGTTTGCGACCTGACTATGGAAATTCCTTTTGTCAAGGATGAGGCCTCGCTATTGTTCTACCAGAGCAGTCGTTCTGCCTGGTGGCCGGATAATTGGCGTTCGGCGGTTACTCCGTTAGGTGAAAAAGGGGTAATAACCATCGGCAACCCTGATCGTTGCCTGCAATGGATGATCGAATCGGATCAGTATTACTATCCAGAGGATAATCCCAAAGCATTGCAAACGGCACAAACAAAGGATACGAATATTTTTAAAACGGTGGTGATTGACGGTACACGGACGCTAAATAAACCGTTCACCCTGACCTATGCGCTTCAGGCAGGCCCCGTAAAACCGCGTCCCGATCATTGGCGTGGCTGGACCAGGGCGGGGCGGCGTTATTGCCAGCCGAAACTGCATAATCTGGTTAACTACAGCTATGACTGGTGGGCGCGTTCTCCGGGAGAACCCATTCCCGCAGACGGGTTCCCTGTCACTCCGGATAAATCTGTCCTGAAAGATGCTATTCCCAACGTCAGCATGCATTTTGGTGGCTTCCGTGAAACCAAAGAGGCAAAGGACCCGGAAAAACGTACCCCGGAATGGAAAAAATATGAATCCGAATGGCAACGTGTTCCACAGCGGTTAGTCACCGACACGTTTCCTGGCTGGAATGAGCAGACCATCGATACCAAATCCGCCAGTTGGGGCGACTGGCACGTCTGGTGTGTCAACGAACTGTTCCGAACCACTGGAGTCAGGGGGCTATACTACGATGACTGGTTGCCTGGCGAGTCAAAAAATGAGTTTGCCGGTTCCGGCTATATTGGAGAAACCGGAGTTCGCCGTCCTACGCGGGATATTTTCAATCAACGGGAGTTCCATCGCCGTGTGTATGCCCTGGTGAAACATTACCGTCCTGACGATGGTACCATCTATATTCACGTCAGCGGTTGTCCGATCCTTCCGATCATCAGTTTCTGCGACATCAACTATGATGGCGAGGTAATGGTATGGTCGGATAGACTGCCCCCGGACGGTCGCTATTTCGACAGCTATCGAATGGATATTTTCCAGATCCTGTTTTCAGCGCGGCAATTCGGACCGGTACCGGGTTTCCATGACGTCACCACCAAAACATTATCAACGGGCGGCAGTCCGAAAATACTATTAAAACAGAATCAGCGTCAGTTGTGGGCATTGTTGTTGCTGCATGACATCCATCTCCAGAGTGCTTTTACTTCTGGGATGGAAGAGTTGAGGTTTATGTGGCTTGACACTTTCGGCATTGCCGAACAGGACGTAAAATTTTCCGGCTACTGGGACAGCTGTTCAGGTGCGAAACTCGAAGGGTTCTTCTGGAAGCCAAATGACCGCGATGCTGCCAGCAAAGGGTATATTTCGGTATACAAGCGTCCGGGGAAAGCCCTACTAATCATTGTTCGCGACGCTCCGAACAACTATTCCGGAGCCGTTATGGCAAAAGTCAGAATCGACCGCGCAAAGCTGGGATTGCCGCAAGACAAACCACTGCGTTCCATGGATATGGAAAGCATGGGGAGAACCCCACTCGGAAAAATCTCCGAAGATGTTCTTCAGGTTCCGATCGATACCGATGATTTTGTTGCGGTATTGATCGAAGTTGTGGAATAAACCATCCATCAAGCAACAGGACAAGTGCCCGGAACTGACTCCGGGCGCGTTATCCCTTTACATTAAAAACAGATACGAGCAGATGAAATGAACCACGCAGATTCAAAGGTATGGATAAATGCCCTCAGACCGCAAGGTAAGGGAACGGAACTGCCCCTTTCCATTATAAAATATCTGATTCTTCCTGATCACGCCACGGCAATTGAGAAAAATATTGCCGGGATTTTAAACGATTATTGGCAAAAAATTACTGGACAACGACTTATCGTTGCGTGTGAAAGCGAAAATATTGATTTGCCATGCATCTGGCTGGGCATGACGCGGCGCGCAGCCACATTGCCCATGCCGGAACGTGATGGCATCAATATTTTCTGCAACGGCGTCGATTTGGTCCTCCGCGGTGGAGAAGGGCGCGGCCTGGCCAACGCCGTCTTTTCTCTACTCAACGATGATCTCGGCTGCCGTTTTCATGCTCCGGAAAAGGAAATTGTACCACAATTAAATAAGGCCACGATTGTTTCCCGGAATTATTCGCCGCAATTAAAGTTGCGTGATCCTTATTATTACGTCAGTTTTGACGGCGACTGGTCGTTGCGGAACCGAACCAACGCCCCTGACGCGCCTGTATC
The DNA here is from genome assembly GCA_003246475.1 of Lentisphaerota bacterium. Lineage (GTDB taxonomy): Bacteria > Verrucomicrobiota > Lentisphaeria > Victivallales > SZUA-371 > SZUA-371. The sequence goes on along the minus strand of QKAL01000225.1, from coordinate 3,864 downwards.
CCAGGATTGGGGCGGGCATGCCTGTTATCCCGGCAAGGATGGGCATGCATGGCATGGCAACACTCTGTTTGTCCATACCTACCATCTACTGCTGTCGCCGAAACAGTACTTTGACGAACATCCGGAATATTTCCAAATGACGGAAAACGGAGAGCGGCAGGCGAATCAATTGTGTGAAACCAATCCTGAAGTAAGGTTGATTGTTGCCGCAAATGCTATTAAGGCATTACGGGAAAATCCGCATGTCACGTTGATCGACGTATCGCGGGTAGACGGCGGCGGCAGTTGCATGTGTCCCGAGTGCCTCAATCTCAATAAACGTGAAAACTCCGAGGCTGCAAGCATGTTATCGCTGGTCAACTATGTTGCAGAACAGATTGAAAAGGAGTTTCCGCGGGTTACGGTTTCCACTCTGGCCTATCTGGAAACGGTCAATCTGCCTTTGACAATCCGCCCACGCAGCAACGTAGCGATTCGGCTTTGCAATGACAAATGTTCCTGGCCGCATCCGTTTACCCCGGTCAGGATACATTCTGAAATGGCGGAGATCGCCGGAAACTGGTCGAAAACCGGTGCCAGACTTCATGTCTGGGACTATAATGTCAACTTCAGCCATTATGCCGCGCCGATGCCTAATCTAGACGTTATAGCCGACAATATCCGCTTCTGGGTGGAATGTGGAGCCGAAGCGCTGATGACGCAAGGCGCGTACCAGTCTCCCGGCGGAGAACGCGATCTGCTGCGTTCCTGGGTTATAGCACAACTGATGTGGAATCCGGAACTTGATGTCTGCGAATTAATACAGGATTTCATTTTCAGCTATTTTGGACAGGCCGCCGATTGTATTGCCGAATACAACGCGCTGCTCGAAGAATACGGTGAACGATACCGTGCGGCAATTGACACCGGAATTGGTATCCGTTATCCCATGAACAGTAATATGTTGTGTCACGGTTTTACGGAAAAGGCGGAAGCCATTTATGTTCGCGCGTTGCAGGCGGCCGGAAATGATTCGGAAATCCGCGACCGGGTTGAACGTGACATGTTACCGGTTTTATATGTAAAACTGGCTCAATACTGCGGTGAAATTACTCCTGAATATCTGGCAGAAATAGACCATTTTGAACGTGTTGCCCGTAGAGTTGGATTCTTGCATGTGGGAGAGACCCCGAAGCCGGGACTGGATTGGCAGTTGCAGGTATGGCGAGAACTTAACGGGTCGTCCATGATTCAGGTTTCGCCTTCCGGAGGTGTCTTTCCCGACCAAGTCGAAGTATTCGTTTCTACGCATATGGGGGCGGTCAGATTATTTTACTCCTTGGATGGCAAAGATCCAAATCTCCGGTCGCAAGAGATACGTTCTGGACAAGGCATAATCGTCCTTGATAGTTGCGTTCTGAAAATCGCCATGTTTATGACCGGATCCTGTGTTGGCTCCGTAATAGGTGAATACGTTTATGTTATCGGCAAGGAGTGTCCCAAAGTATCTGCGCCGCAAGTATTGGAGTTAGTATGAATCTGCATTGGATTGACTGGAGTATTGTTATCATTCTTTTGACCATGTTGATAGGTATTACTGTGTTTACCAGGAAGTATACAAAGGGGGTAGCCGATTTTCTAGCTGCCAATCGTTTGGCAGGACGTTATCTGCTGACGGTTTCCAGCGGATTTGGTGGTGCGATTTCCATAGTTGCCGCTTGGGAAATGGTTTATGATTCGGGATTGCCTACTCAGTGGTGGAATATGATGAGTATTCCTCTCGGATTATTCATTTCTTTGACAGGTTTTGTGATTTATCGTTTTCGCCAAACCAGATCACTTACCCTGGCACAATTTTTGGAAGTACGCTACAGTCGTCGCTTTCGATTCTTTGCCGGCGGCCTCTGTTGGCTTTCTGGTATTCTTAATTACGGTATTTTCCCAGCCGTAACCTCAAGATTTATTATTTATTTCTTTGGATTGCCCGAACATTTTACCTGTATGGGGATGACTATTTCGATGTTTCCCATCGTCATGCTGGCATATTTGGGTATGGCAGTATTCATCGCCTGGAATGGCGGTCAGATCAGCATCATGCTGACAGACTTCGCACAAGGCATTATGATGATGATAATATTTCTGGTTGTCATGTTCTTCCTGCTGGCAAAGTTCCAATGGTCAGATCTGGTGGCAGGGTTGCAATGCGTACCGGCAGGAAAATCGCTCCTCAATCCGTTCAAAGGAAACCAGGCCGGTGATTTCAGTGTCTGGTATTTCCTGATCGGTTTGTTCGGTACAATTTATACGACCCGTGCATGGCAGGGGAATTCCGGCTATAACGCTGCAGCTCGGACTCCCCACGAGGCGGTTATGGCCGGAATCATCGGCTCCTGGCGTGAATTCGCTAAAAATCTGTGTATGCTGTTGATCCCTCTCGCGGCCTATGCAGTAATGCATCTGCCGGCGTTTGCCGCCATGGCTGCGCCGGTAAAAGAACAGCTGGCCCAGATCAGCGATCCGATCATCCGCAACCAGATGACAACACCGTTGTTTCTGACTCACCTTCTTCCAGTAGGTATGATGGGGCTGTTTGCCGCGGTCATCGTGGCTTGTGCCATCAGTTGTGACGACACCTATATTCATGCATGGGGAACCATCTTCATTCAGGATGTCGTGATGCCGTTGCGGCGCAAGCCGCTGGAACCTCATATTCACATGCGTCTGCTACGAATGTCGATCGTCGGCGTGGCTATGTTCGGGTTTGTCTTCAGCATGCTTTTTCCGCTGAAAGATTTCATCCTTATGTATTTTGCCTTGACCGGGGCAATCTACGTGGGAGGCGCCGGAGCCGTCATTATAGGTGGACTTTACTGGAAACGCGGTACTGCCGAAGCGGCATGGACCGCACTTATCAGTGGTACGGTTCTCGGTTTCGGCGGGATGTTGCTGCAACAGATATGGCAACCGCTGCTGACCCCGCTATTGACGCTGTTTTGGCCCAAATGGCATTGGCTGGCAGAACACCAGGACAAGTTTCCGCTTAACGGACAAATCATCTACTTCATTGCCATGCTTACCGCGTTGCTAAGTTATATTCTGGTATCGCTGTTGGGACCTCGACGTATTTTCGACATGGATAAGATGTTGCATCGGGGTAAATATGCGATTAAAGAGGACGAGGCGGAAGGCGATGGCAAACTTGGCAAACCCTCCCTTACTCTGCGGTCGCTGATCGGTATTACTCCGGAATTTTCTACCATGGATCGTTTTATCGCTTATGCGACCTTTTTCTGGCTTATGGGTTGGTGGACGATTTTTCTTCTCGGCACATTGCTAAGCCTGACAACCGACTGGATTACCGATGCGGTCTGGAGTCGGTTCTGGTGGTGGAATCTGGTTCCATTCTCTGTAATTCTCGGTACCATATGCTCGATCTGGATTCTTTCGGGCGGGATCCGCGATGCCATGCGCCTGATACGCGACCTGCGCCGTGAACGGGTTGATACTCATGACGACGGCTTTGTTTCAAATAATAATAACCAGTGAGCAAATAAAATAGTGTGTTTATACCATGAATATGACGGCTTTCGAACAGACCCATGCCCATATTGAAAAGATCATGCCGTTGATCCGGCATGAAGCTGCGGGATTCTTGCGTTATCCATATCTTACCGTTACTTTTGGGGCGCATTACGGCGGCAGCATTTTTTGCTGGGACAACCATCACATGACGTTGCGTTTTGCCGCCGGGGGAGAACCCGAGCAGATGCGTTATTTTGTTGATTCCATGTTGAGTTTCCAGACAGCGACAGGTTACGTTCCATGCATGGTTACCGCTGATGACGGCGGCTTGGGCATCCCTGGTGATTTTCATGCCCAACCCTT
>QKAL01000184.1 GCA_003246475.1 Lentisphaerota bacterium | reverse complement strand
CGGGTCCTGATGGCTGAAACCGTTGTGATCCTGCCGCCAGACGTGAGATGTGAGCAGATAGTTCAGCGAGGAGATGGGACGCCGCCATGGAATATGCTGCGTGACCTTCAGCCATTTTGCATGCTGGTTGAACATGGCATCGATAATGTGGATAAAGGCCTCGTAACACGAAAATAATCCGTGGCGGCCGGTCAGCAGATAGCCTTCCAGCCAGCCTTGGCAAAGGTGCTCGCTGAGGACTTCCATGACCCGACCGTCGAAAGCCAGATGGTCGTCGGTGGGGAGAATATCGGCTACCCAGGTCCGGTTAGTGACATCGAAAACGCTGCCGAGCCGGTTGGAGGCGGTCTCATCGGGACCGAAAAGCCGGAAATTCTTACGTTCGGCATTGAGCTTCATGATCTCGCAAAGGAACTTGCCCATGATCCGGGTCGATTCGGCGGAGACCGCGCCGGGGGACGGCACGTCGACGGCAAAATCGCGAAAATCGGGCATTTTCAAATCGCGCAGCCGCATGCCGCCGTTGGCGTGGGGATTGGCACCCATGCGGTAGTCACCCTGCGGCGCGAGCTCCGCCAGTTCCTGAATCAGACGCCCGCATTTGTCGAACAATTCATCCGGCTTGTAGCTCAGCAACCATTTTTCCAGCATCTTGAGGTGATCCGGCCTGGTCGCCAGTTCCGTCAGCGGCACCTGATGCGAACGGAACGATCCTTCGGTTGGCAGTCCGTCGACCTCCTTCGGTCCGGTCCAGCCTTTGGGGGTCCGCATCACGATCATCGGCCACACCGGACGCCTCTTAAAACCGCCGTTGCGGGCTTCCTGCTGGATCACCTTGATCTCTGCAAGTACAGTCTCAAGCGTTTCCGCCATGAGCTGATGCATTTCCGCCGGTACCGCACCTTCGACGAAATACGGTTTGTAGCCGTAACCTTTAAAAAGGTTTTCCAGTTCTTCGTGGCTGATACGCGCCAGGATGGTGGGATTGGCTATCTTATAACCGTTGAGGTGGAGAATCGGCAGTACCGCGCCATCGCTGACCGGGTTGAGGAATTTGTTGGAGTGCCAGCTGGCGGCCAGCGGCCCGGTCTCCGCCTCACCGTCACCAATGACACAGGCCGCGATCAGATCAGGATTGTCTAAGACCGCGCCATAGGCATGCATCAGCGAATACCCAAGTTCACCGCCTTCATTGATCGAACCGGGGGTCTCCGGCGCGACGTGACTGGGAATCCCGCCGGGAAAGGAAAACTGTTTAAACAGTTTCTTCATACCGGACTCGTCCTGAGTGATGTTGGGGTAAAACTCACTGTAAGTCCCTTCCAGATAGGTATTGGCGACGAGGCCCGGACCGCCGTGACCGGGACCGGTCACATAGATCATGTTGAGCGCATGTTCCTTGATGATTCGGTTGAGATGCACATAAATGAAGTTAAGTCCCGGCGTAGTACCCCAGTGCCCGAGCAAACGCGGCTTGACGTGCTTGATTTGCAGCGGCTTGCGCAGCAGCGGATTGTCGTAAAGATATATCTGCCCGACGGACAGATAGTTGGCGGCGCGCCAGTAGGCGTCCATTTTGCGCAGCAGTTCGCGTGACAAAGTCCTGCTCATGATCATCCCCCCTGAAATTGTAGAACAGTTCTATTAATAAACCATGGATATCATATCTATCTTAAGGAAAAAGGTAAAAAGCAAAGACATTATTATATTATAATACCTTGCGCGGCCGTTGCAATACCGGCAATCAATTACGTCGCCTGGAAAATTCCCGGATCGCCTTTAATGCAAATAAATTTGCTGTAAAACCGGCAACGTTCTCTTGATATTTCAATATCAAAACACTAAAATATTAAAGCATTTATACAATTAATATTTTTAACTTAAGGAGTAAAAAAATGGAAGCATTCGGATTGATGGGAACCGCAGTCATATACATCTTTGGATTTGTAATTACAGTACTTGCCGTTCTGATGCCGCTGTACATCTATCAGATGAACTACCGGATAAAACGGATGGAAAAGCTGTTTCAGCAGTATTGCAAGAACATGGACAACCATTTCCGTTTTGCCAACCAGCATTTGAGATCACTTGCCTCGGTTGAAATAGAAAACAGGCTTAACAGCATCCATCACCGTTCCATGGAATAAGCTTCAGGATTCACGGGTTAAGAGATGGCGCAAGGATAAATTTTTTATTGATTTTTATTGCATATTCTTGTATCGCACTGCTATCCGGGTTATAGTTTTCCATCAGAACAACAGCGGGGCAGATCATGGCGGAATCCGTTGCGGAAAAAATCAAAGATATTGCCGATTTTATTGCCTGGGTCAAAACCCTCGGTGACGGCGAATTTATTTTCCGGGGACAGGCAAATGCCGACTGGCCATTGCGCTCCGGCGCGACCCGCCGCGTCTGCGGCTCCAAACCCAAAGATGTGATCGATTACGAATGGGTGGTTGAATACATCGACGAACTGGTCTCCCGCCTGAAGCAGAAAGAACTGCATGCCGCTTACAAGCACCTCGATAGTGACATCAAGATTCTGGCGGAATTGCAACACCACGGGGCGGCGACCCCACTGCTGGATTTCTCACGCAATTCCCTGATCGCGCTGTGGATGGCGTGCAGCGACGAGTTCAAGAAACCCGGCCGGATATTTGCCTTGAACCTGAGAGAAACACACAAGTCCCGGATCAACCGGCTCTCCGTGGACAATATTTCGCCGGTCAAAGAACTGCTCAAAAACGACCAGACTTCCTGGATTTGGGACCCCTCGCATTTCAATAAACGCATTCCGGCCCAATACTCGGTGTTCCTGCTGGCACGCGAACCCTACGATGAATCTTTAAAGTGTGAAAATATAATTATCCCCATAGCAGCCAAGAGAATAATCCTGAAACAATTGAAGGACCTCTTCGGTATTGAAGAATTTACCATCTATCCGGACTTCGAGGGTTTTGCCCGCCTTAATGCGGCAGACAAAGACTATCGCGAAGATTTTAAAGCATTTGTGGCGGGAAATGTAAAATATCTCGACGATGATTTTGATGGTGCAATTGCGGAATATAATAAAGCAATAAAACATAACCCCGATTATGCGTTAGCCTACTACTATCGCGGTTCCGCTAAACTGGCTAAAGGCTTGCTCGACGACGCCATTGCCGACTTCAATAGGGCTATCGAACTTGATTCGAAATATGCTAACGCCTACATCTATCGTGCGATTGCATTCAAGCTTTTAGAGCAATATGACAAGGCGCGGGCGGATTGGTTGAAATGCAGGGAGTTGGCAACCCAGAGCAATAACCAGGATTTGCTTACAGATGTTGAAGAATTCTTGCGAGAGTTGGACGAGTTGGAAAAAACCGTGGAAAAACAACAATAAATACTTGCTTTTATTAGCGAGTGGTTTTATACTTAAACCAGTGAATAATTAAATGAGGTCGCTTATCGGGTAAATTTTAACTTTACAATCGAGTAAGTCATATATACGGACTTTCGGCAAACTGTTTCTATCGAAAAACCACCATTTTTTAGAGCAAAGAAACCGAATGTTGAAAGTTGCGTTCGTTTATAGGGGTAGTATACTATGGGCGGACGCATCCTTTCTAACATTTTGGGCGCATTCTTTCATTTCTTTGCTCGGGCGCGTGGTGGTGCCTTCGGTAGGGGTGATTGAGTGCGCTCTCTTTTTGTACCCGCATTCCTCGCCGCAGCTTGCAAACGATAGATGTAACGGCTGGTTTTTCAGCCAGGTTGTTTGACAATTTTTCGGGGAATGCCCGGCGATGGATAATTGCCCCCCCCATACACCCCCCCAAAAAACACCCCGGGCATTCCCCGTTCTTTTCACTTGCACAATTAAAGCAGTGTCGAAACTCACTATTGAACCCGGCCCGATTATTTTCCCGCACAAACCGGAATTTTTTTCGGCATCAAGTTGAAAAATCCATCCGACGGATTACAATAAACCCATACAGGCTGAAGTTGCGGCATAGTGCCGTACCGTATAACGCCGAGGATTTTGGATGCTTGCGTAAAGAAAACGAGTGATGAAGAGTCACTCCCGTCTTACCGGACATTGATTGCCCGGAGGTATTTTATTGTCTTTACGATTAAAACAAGGTTCATAATCCATCATGAATAACACGTGGAAAAAGTTCTACGATTTCAACGCACCGCATTACGAAGACGAAATATTCACCACCAACACCGCTTTCGAAGTGGAATTTCTGCTGCAGGAACTGTCATTGCATCCCGGCATGAAAGTATTGGACATCGGCTGCGGCACCGGCCGCCATTCAATCGCCCTTGCCGCCAGAGGCATGGAAATGACCGGACTGGATATTTCCTCCGGCCAGTTGGAGCAGGCCAGGAATAAAGCCGCCCGGGCGGGTGTAACGGTCCGCTTCATTGAAGCCGACGCGGCGGATTTCACGCTGCCCGAACAGTTTGACGCGGCCATCTGCATCTGTGAAGGATCATTCGGATTGTTGTCCGTCGACGATGACCCGCTGACGCATGAGCAGGAAATTTTGCAGAATGTGGCGGCAGTACTGAAACCGGGCGCGCCGCTGTTGATGACAGTACGGAATGCTTTCGAGCTCATCAGGCATTACAATGATGATGACATTGCATCGGAAACATTCGACCTCAACACGCTTACACGAGTTGTGCGCCTTGGCGAATGGTACCCCGGATTCGACCCGGAAATCAAGGTCAAGGAGAAGTGTTTCACGCCGATGGAACTGCGGATGCTGCTGGAGAAAAACGGCTTCGCGGTTGATAAGCTGTCCGGCGGTACCGCCGGCAACTGGAACTGGCATATGCTGTCACTTGATGAGATTGAAATAATGGTTAGGTGCCACCGGCGCTAAATAACGGTCAATGCCGCCGGGCAATCCGGCGGCATTTTCCCAAATAACATGAACTGAGATTTGAAAAACCAAAG
>QKAL01000254.1 GCA_003246475.1 Lentisphaerota bacterium | reverse complement strand
AAGACTCCGTTTTTGAAAAAGAGGTCCCGATGTATTTTGTTGTAAACGACTTCAGAATACAGGTGGACAATCCAAAACTATGGTGGCCGCGCGGCTACGGCAAAGCCAATCTCTACGATGTGACGATTGACCTGATTCACTGCGGCGAAGTCGTATCCACCATGCACAAAAATCTCGGGATAAGAACCATAAAACTGCTGTTCTCAGAATTACACACAAAAGATCATCCGGGACAATTCCAGTTCAAGGTAAACGGCAAAGACGTCTTCTGCCGTGGAGCCAACCACGTTCCCGCCGATGTGTTCCACAGCCGCGACGCGGCACGTATCCCGGAAATCGTCGGACTCTTCGCGGAAATGAACTGTAATATGCTGCGCTGCTGGGGCGGAAATGTAATCGAGTCGCATCAATTCTACGATATCTGCGACCGCGAAGGCATTATGATCTGGCAGGACTTTGCCATGGCCTGTCACCACATGTGCCTGCAGCATCCGGATTATCTGGAGATCATGCGCCAGGAATGTGAATGGATCGTAAAAGAGCTCAGACAGCATCCGTCGATCGCGCTGTGGTGCGGAGACAACGAATCCGACATTTGTACAGAATCCGGCTGGCGCATGTGGGGAGATCGTCCCCGCGATCCGAATGATAACCTTGTCACACGGAAAGTCATCCCCGAAGTGCTTCGTCTGCACGACCCGGAAAGAAGTTACCAGGCAAGTTCGCCATACGTATCACCGGCGGCACATGCAGCCCCGCTGGAAGATCATAACGGAGCGGACTGGGCCTACGACCTCCTCCCGGAACAGCACGCCTACCCGGAATTCACCAAAGAATCCATTCATACGCTGAAAGGTCTTTTCATGGGTGAAATCGGCTATGCGGGCATGCCGTCGATTGAGTCGATCAAACAATTCATCCCGCCTGAAGCTCTCTGGCCGTGGCGCGACCAGCCGGAATGGCTGACACACGCCACCGATACAATCCAGCTCTATATGACCTGGGGCAGAATCGAACGCATGGAGATCGGAGTGAATAAATTTTTCAATTTCACGCCCGATTCACTGGAAGAATACTGTTGTTCGGCCCAGATCGTACAGGCCGAAGCCCTCAAGTACATCGCAGAGCATTTCCGTAGACGCAAGGGCCTCACCAGCGGCGTCCTGCTCTGGAATATGGTAGACGGATGGCCCCAGTTCTCGGAAGCGATGGTTGATTGCTATTTCAGGAGAAAGCTGTCGTTCTATTACGTGAAGAACAGCTACGCCGATTTTGTGATCACCGGTAATGACCCGAGTAATGGAGAACTACAGCTCATCGCGGTAAACGATACCCTTGAACCGCAGTCAGGCACTGTAACGGTACGTGATGTCGACAGCAATGAGATCATCGCGAGCCATGAATTCGCGATTGAGCCGAATACCAAAGGCATATGCGGAACCGTACCGGCCAGGGAGAACGTACAGGCCATGTATTTGCTGGAGTGGAAACTCAGCAACGGACAGACCAACAGTAATCATGTACTACTGGGTGAAGCGCCGTTCGACTACAGCCAGTACAAATCATGGTGCGACAAAGCCGGACTCGAAGAGAAATACGGTTACTCAAAACTGTGGTAAAATAAGTATATAAAAAAAGCTGCGAAGCAGTAATAACTCAACCGGCAGTGCCGGGACGCAGTCCAGCGGGCGGTTTCCGCTGGTCGGCGAAGCCGAAATCTTCTAGAACACATTGACTAATGTATCATCTAAAGAGCCAAGCTCTGAACTCGAACAGCGAAGCGTATTCGAGGCTCAGAGCATGCGCGAATGCAACGCGATTGGTTAAAGAAGTATTTTACTATCAGCGTAGTGTTTTTGTCGGACCAGTCTGACAATTACGACAATCTGCCGCGCCGCTGTGCGGAATGCCGTTTTTATCAAAAGCAGGCTCTATTTTGCGGCGGCTTCTCAGGTAGGGACGTTTCTCCGTAAACGTCCGCTATTTTGTGGGGGAACTCGGGTCAGGGAACTCGGGGCAGATCTGTACATCGATACATTTTGAAGTTATTTGTCTGCCGCTGGTGCGGCGGGCGTTTTCATCGAAAATCGCCCCTACTTTAGCGAGTCTTTTGCACTTGCTCTGAGCCTCGAATTCGGTCCGTACGACGGACAGCGAAGTAATGGCGCGTTGTCGGGTAAAATTAGTCTATGGTTTTCTGGGGATTTCGGCTGCGCCGACCAACAACCCGCCGTTGGATCTCGCCCGGACAGTGTCCGGTGACATATACCGCTACGCGGCTTTTTTATTTACGCTTCTTTAAGAAATCGTGGAGCTTCTCGGCAAACTTTGGTCCGATTCCCGATACCTTGTCCGCGATCTCTTGTGGCGTAGCCTTACGCAATTCCCGCAGTGATCCAAACGCTTTCAGCAATGCCTTTTTGCGTTCCTCACCTACACCCGGCATTTCGTCCAATATCGATTCCTGGAGTCGCTGTGAACGCAACTGACGGTGATAGCTTATCGCAAATCGGTGCGCTTCGTCGCGTAGAGCCTGCAGCAATCTCAATGCCGGTCGCGAGTGGTCCAGCACTATCGGTTCGGAACGTCCGGGAAGAAAGATTTCCTCGTGCTTCTTTGCCAGTCCGATAATCGGCAGCGGCGGGACTCCGGTTTTGATCAACGCGTCCACCGCCGAACTAAGCTGTCCTTTTCCACCATCCACCATAATCAAATCAGGCATCTGGCGGTTCTCTTTCAAACGACGTCCGTAACAACGTTCGATTACCTCATTCATCATGGCAAAGTCGTCGCTGTGGTCAACGGTTTTAATGCGGTAACGGCGATAGCGGCTTCTTGCCGGTCCGCCGTTTTCAAAGCAGACCAGACTGGCAACCGCAAGGGTACCGCCAATATTGGAAATATCGAAACCTTCGATCAGATTTGGAGGTTCTGGAAGTTTCAGGGCTTCCTGCAAATCTTTTACCGACTCCTCGCCAGTCATAGCAGGAATGGACGCAAAGCGGAACGAACGGTTTTTGTCACCGAAAGCGGTGTCCAGTACATCGATAATATCGCGCCATTTGGCGGCCTGCTCGTAGCGCTGATCCATTGCCGATTTGGTCATTTTTTCGGAAAGCTCTTCTTTGATTTCCTTAAGATTGCCCTCGAAAACTTTTTTTACCTCTTCGATACGCGCCATATAGCCTTCTTCGGTCTCACGTCCGACACACGGTTCTGAGCAGTCGCGGATAATACTTGCCAGACAGTGTTTATGATCCTCTTCTCCCGGCTCGAACGATTTGCAGACACGCAATCCAAAATGACGGTTCAGGTAATCCACCGCCTCTTTCAACGCGGTACCTTTCGGAAACGGACCATAATACAGGGCATTATCATCCTTGTGTACCCGGGCAAGGGTAAGTCTCGGAAACTTTTCATTCAGGTTGATTTTCAGGAGGAAATAACGTTTGTCGTCACGCATTAGCACATTGTAATGCGGCGCATAGTCTTTAATCAGACGCGACTCAAGAATCAGAGATTCGTCCTCATTTTTAACCGCGTAGAATTCCCAGGAGTAAATTGACTTGATCAGCGAACGCAGTTTAGGATCGGCGGTCTTCATTCGCGATGGCTGGAAATACTGCGACATGCGTTTGCGCAGGTTCCTCGCCTTGCCGACATAGATCACCCGTCCGAAACGGTCTCGATAAACATAGACCCCCGGTTTTGCGGGAATATCGCCCGGTCGAAACTGATCCTTGTCTTTTTTTACCATAATATACCATTATAGCACAATTGTCGGACCAGTCTGACGGGTCGGACTAGTCGGACAATAACATTAAATCGCAAAGCGATTTTGGCTATCATGTTGTTGATTTGAGACTGAAAATTTATTTTCAGCCAAATCAACAACATTAATAACGCACCGGCACGTTGCCGGTCGCCCGCCCGGCGATAGAGGGCTAGCCGCGGATAATGCCGAGGAGCTCGTCGCGTCTGGCTTCCATCGTTGCTTTGTCGGAAGCTTCCACGATCAGACGAAGCAGTGGTTCAGTGTTTGAACAACGAACATTGAACCACCAGTTGTCGTATTCAACGGAAACGCCGTCGAGTTCGAACATCTTGCCATCGTTATATTTTTCCTTGATAGTCGCGATAATCGGAGCGACATCAGAAACTTTAGAGTTAATCTCGCCGCTGGCTACATATTTTTTCAGAGGAGCTACCAGATCGCTGGACTTCTTACCGGTCTTGCATAGCAGGTTGGCAAACTTGATGAACGCCAGTCCCTGTGATTCCGCAGTAGAGTTTTCCTTGAAGTAGTAATGACCGGAAAGCTCACCGGCAAATACAGCATCGTGTTCGCGCATCTGATTTTTAATGAAAGCATGGCCCACACGGGACATAATGGCGGTACCGCCATTTTCTTCGATGCATTCTTTCACGGCCCAGCTGCTGCGGAGGTCATAAAGAATAGTCGCCGGACCTTCTGACAGAATGTCCTGAGCAATCAGAGCGGTGAACAGGTCCATCGGGATGATTTCGCCCTTGTCATCAACAAAACCACAACGGTCGGCATCGCCGTCGAACCCGGCACCGAAGTCCGCGCCGACTTCTTTGACTTTCGCGCAGAGGTCGTCGAGAGTATCGAGCTTCAACGGATTGGCTTCATGGTTCGGGAAAGTACCGTCGAGATCTTTGTACATCGGAACGATTTCGAACAGGTCCTCAACACCGGCAATCTCGAAAGAGCCCATGGCGTTGGCGTAGTCGACAACAACTTTCAGCTTGCGATCAAGTTTAGCGTGGTCGCGGAGGAATTTAGCGTATTCCGGTGCGATATCGTATTTTGTCACGGTTCCGGGCTTGTCGCATTTCGACCATGAACCCTCATTGGCAATCTTTTCGATATCAACAATACCGGTTGCGCCGGGCTTCCAGATTCTTGCTCATTTCGATTCAAGGCCTAAACGTGCCCCAGACACCGAACATGCAGAACCGACC
>QKAL01000118.1 GCA_003246475.1 Lentisphaerota bacterium | reverse complement strand
ATATAACGCCATTATTGCCAAAAATAAAGTTATTCACGCCGATTTTTTTATTTTTTTTCAAAATATTTTATTTTCTATCAAATTTTTACATTTTTGTACAATAAATTCAAAATAAAACCCACATTGATAGAGATTAATATGGGGTATTCATTAATATATTTCGTTAAAAAAGATGTGTCAAAAAAAAGGCCCGACATGCGTCAGGAGGCACATGCCGGGCCGATCCGGAAAATGTTTAGAACACTGGAGCTTTCATTTCGACCTTCTGGAGATTCATGAAATCCACCTCCAGATCAGCGGCACTGGAAGAATACCCGCTGACGAAAGGAACCATCGCCGAGGCCGGAAAATTCCATTGGCCCGAGGACGGCGGCAAAGACAACTCACTGTCGAACTGGACCTGCCACGATCCGCCAATAAAGGCATAAACCAGCACCTTGTTAACATGCCACTCTATCCGCCAAGGATATGCATACCAGCTGGAAAGATTCAAGGCATACCGGTCATATCCAGAATCACCGGCAATCTCAATCTCCCACTGATTGCCGCAATCGTTGCGTACATAGATGTGGGGATAATCGCTTGCGGCTGCCGTAAAGCCATAGACTTTGCTGCCGCTGCCGAAAGCATTGAAATCATAACGGTAATAACTGGTTTCATCGGGCATATAAGAGGCAGTCCCCTTGACAATCCCCTGCCCCGGACCAACCGGAACCAGCAATGTTCCGTTACCGGTCTGGACGATGTTCGCACCGGAAACCGTCGTCGTTCCGGTCAAACCGGATGGAATTGCAGCGCCCGAATTACCGGAGAACGATTCATTGAGCAATGAACCAACCTTCTCGGCAAGGTATTTTTCGTCGATACGCAAGTAATCGACATACATAGTGGCGGCAGAGACACTGTAGGCACTGACGAAAGGATACAACGCCACAGTCGGAAACGACCATGTACCCGAATCGGGAGCGTTCACCATGCTGTCAAACGTCAACTGCCAGGAGGTCCCGGACTTCACATAGACTTTGACCCGATCGATGCACCACTCGATCGCCCACTCGTATTTACTCCATGCCGAAGGAGTCATCGTGTAGCGCGCATAACCTGCGGGACCGGAAATCTCGGCAACCCACTGAGATCCGCAATCGTTTCGGATCAAAACGTGCTGTCCGGAAGAGGTATTATCCGTGAACCCCTGTACCTGGCAACCGCTGCCGGAAGCTCCGGTTTCAAAGCGGTAAAAGTTGTAAGTGTCTGGCAAAACCGTATTCTGCCTGATTACTTTACCTTCGCCTGGACCCGCCGTCACAACCAGTTGACCGCTGCCGTTCTGGGTTATCGCCGGAGCTCCCGATACCGTCGTGGTAGCACTCCATCCCGATGTAACACTGCTGCCGCTGACATCATCAAACAAATCTTCAACATGCCGGAAGGCGTTGAAAGATTCCGACTTTTCCAGCTTCAGCGAATTGACCATCATATTGACCGCGGAGTTGGCCCAATACCCCATTACAATCGGAATCATCGGTCCGGACGGCATCACCCAGGAACCGGCATCCGGGGAATTTTCCCGGGTGTCAAATACCAGTTCCCACGCGCCGTTGATTTTGGCGTAGACCCTGGCACTGTCAGCTGCCCATTCCATGGCCCACGGGAACCTCGACCATGCGGAAAGATCCGTGGTATACCTGGCGTAATTACTGCCATTGGAAAGCTCAATCACCCAATAGTTGCCGCAGTCGCTGCGTACATAAAAATGCGGTCCGGCACTGTTTAACGACTCGAACCCCTGAACATGGCAGCCATCGCCGTAGACATCTGTCTCAAAACGATAGAACTGCGATCCCAGCGGATATACTGCATCCTGACCTTTGAGTCCGCCATCGCCAACTCCCACGGGAACCACCAGCTGTCCGCTGCCGTTCTGAACGATAGCCGGAGCATTGGCAACGGAAGTATAGGCGTTCCAATAAGACGGGCATGCGGTTCCGGACGCGTCGTTGAAAGCAGATTCCTTAACTATATCCGTCTCAAACGGGCGAATCTCGATGAAACGGAGCCCCGGACTGGGAACAGCAATGGTAAACTGAAGCGTCGTACCGTCGCGATAAACATCCACGGGAGCCAGTTCGGCATAACGACTCTTTTGTGCCAGAAGTTTTTTTGCGTCTTCGTCATCTACTTCCGGTTCGCCCAGACTTACCCAGGCACCGTAACTGTTGCCGTATTGCTCGTCCGCGGCCCACAGCCGGGTACATTTGTATAATTTTTCATCAACACCCTGAATAGTGACGGATACTGAGGTCGTGTAAGGCTGGCGGCTGATGTTTTCGTCATAGCTGTTAATCACAATGTCTATAGAACCGTCTTCTTTCAGGCTGGCCATGCCATCGATCGGATTACTAACAGTAGTAAGCGGGATGCGCTTTCCGCCGCGCAATTCATTCAGAAATACGAAGGCGTTGTAGACCGGTTTGGGAACGGGGTTCGTACTGCGGGTAAACATCCCTTGACTGCCACCTGAAATGAACAGTGCCGGAGGCAGCGAATAATTTTCAGGATGATCGACCAGACCGAAATAGGTCGAATAATCAAGATTGGAATCCACAAAGACCTGCGACATCTTGAAAGCCATGGTGGCATTCCACGGCAGGTCCAGCAGCTGACTCTGCATCGAAGTACAGTTCCATTCCGTACAACCGGTCTTGTAGTCGTTCATACCGGGATACAGTGTTTTATAATCGCTCAACTCCCTGACCCACATCGGCACCTGTCTGATTGAGGAAGTGGCCCCGGCATAGTAATGGCCGGTATGATGATCCACCCATGACAATTTACCCAGACTCTGCAGGTAATTCAGAATGTACTCCTCTCCAATCCCGCCGCTGGTCAGGCCGATCTGCAGATTCATATTATAGCGCTGTTCTACCCGTTCCGCCGCCAGATAAACCTGTTCTGCCAGTGAGATGAAATCGGCAGTTGAACCGATATAATAGCCAGCTGTCGACGGCAGACAGGGTTCATTCCAGATCTCCCACAACCATTTTGAGACTTCTTGACTACCGTAACGCTGTACCGCATGATCGAATACTGCCTCGATGTAAGCACCCCACTTTTGAAAATCCGAAGGCGGCGTCGGGTTAGTCCAACCGTAAATCCGGGTTCCCGGGCGATCCAGTGCCGGTGGCGTCGTCTCGATGGTGACAACCGGAATAAAATCATAGGTCTGAACCAATAGATCGAAAAGTTGATCGAATTTCGTCCAGCTGTACACCGGATTGCCGCTGGCGTCATCCTGGTCATAGAGGTTCAGTCCATTGGAAATTTCACGGAGACGCAAATACTTCATTCCGGCTTTTTTGAGATATGGCAGACACTGTTGCACGTCGGAACGCAACAGCCACCAGGAGTACAAGGCATCGGCACCGCTCCAGGCATCAGCCTTAATGGTTGCGCCGGGATTGGCAGCGTCCAGTGTTACCGTCGCATTTGCCGCGTCAAAAGGCAGCGGCGCCTCATCCATCTGCTGTAACCGGACCTCATCCAGCCAGAGCGTACCGGTCGTATTGCTGAATACCCGCAGCCATACCTGAACCTTTTTCACCGAGTCCGGAAAAGTCTTGTTCATGGTACAGAACTGCCAAGCCTTAGTTCCAGTGATTATCTTGAGATTTTCATGACATACATATGCTCCGGCCTGGTCCAGTCCCACCAGCTGGACGCCGCCGCCGGTACCGACCAGACTGCTGCTCCGCAGCCAGGCACTGAGCATCAAGTATTCGCCGTTATACGGAAAATCCTTGCTCACCATGGTCTTGCAACGGACCATCTTCAGAGAGTTTAGTCCGGCGATGACCACCGAAGTATCATAACCGATACTGCCGAGAGAAGACCACAGCGACAGGCCGTCCCAGTCGGTACCAGACTGCTTGTAATACCAGTGATCGACCCCCAACTGCCCTTCGAAACCGCTGTCACCGATCAGTTCGAGAGTCCCCTCGTCAATGATCGAAATCTTCAGATTGCGGTACCATACCGTCCCAGTGCTCCCCTGATGAGTCAGATCAACGGTAAAATAACCGCATTGTTCGTTAAAGCTGAACTGGTTGGTGTAGGTCTGCCAGTCACAGGTTCCGCGTATCTGCAACAGGTCATTGTGGCCGATAGCGGCTTGTGCCGCATCATAACCGGTAACGGTCGACCACCCCACCATAAAATCGGAGCTCCCCTGAGTAACATTCTCACAAGCAGCCTCTACAGAGACCTTGATAATCTGCCCCGGCACGTATGGCAGTTTTATCGTACGGCAAACCGTTCCCGGCGCCATCTGCAATGCTCCATTAACCACCGATAATGTAGGGCCATAATCTTTTTTCAGCAGTTCCGTCCAAATTGAACGGGTAAAATCAACCTCCAATATCGGCTTTTCCCCTCCCGATGCGAATTGTGACATCAGCCCTGCAACGCACACAACAAGTAACCTTATAAGCTTTGACTTCATCTTGATACGTTCCTTTGTTTGTTTATGGTTTAAAGGCATAAAACATCATATAATGCAATTAACTCAAACATTACATGATGTTTTCGGGATAATGGCATCAGGCTGAACAGCTACTTCCAACCAGCGCCACAGCAATAAAGGCGGAAATTCAAATCATGAGAAAACCACTTCCGGAATCCGGCGTACACCTGCCGACATCTCCTCCAGGTTTACCGTCCGTTTTTCCCGGCGGGATTTTTCCGCGGCAAAAACAATCCGGTGCGATTCGATAGTAGCATCTGCACCGGATACGATCGAAATGCTATTCCCGCTCGTCAGAGCATCGACAAACGCATTAACGACCCCTCCATCGCCACCGCCATGACCGTCGTCAATGGTTCCCGAGGCTTCCTGGTCAATGTCGATAACCTCACAACTGTCGTCAAGATAGCGGTAAAGCTTGATAATCCTGCCGTCACCAATGATCTGCCCGTGAGTACCGCAAACCGTGGTCCGACGCGTATCTTCAATGGACGTAAACGCTGTCATGGTAAAATCGGCGGTCACCCCTCCCTCAAAATTAAAAGACACCACCTGGTGATCGACCACATCATTATCACAGGCGTAAACGCAGCGACCGTAAGGCCCGTACCGCAATGCCTCGAACACGCCATTCTCGGTAAGATCGGTGGTTATGATGTCCACCGGCCAGCCAAACTTGCCCTTCGCTGCCCGGTCACGCCAGTAAATCTTAACCGCCGAATACGGGCATTGCGTTTCACGGGGACAATCCAGACAGCGTTCAGTTCCTCCCACCGGACGGCATTGCGACCGGAAATGCCGCAGCGAACCGAACGAAGATACCTGCAGACAGCGCCGTCCGATCAGATAGCTGAGAATATCGACGTCATGGCAAGACTTCGCCAGCAGCATAAACGAAGACTCCGCCTCGTTACGCCAATTACCGCGTACATAGGAATGTGCCTGGTGCCAGTATACCACCGACTCCAGATGTTGAATCGTCACGACCTCGCCCACTGCCCCGGACTCGATCAGCGACCGCATCCGTCGATAAAAAGGAGAATAACGGAGCACATGGCAGACACAGAGAGTTACATTATTGCGTTTCGCGGTACTGACAATCTCTTCACATTCCTCAAGGGTGGGTGCCATGGGTTTTTCCAGCAGGAGATGGTATCCACGCTCGGCAAATTTTATTGCCGGCAAGGTATGCAGCTTATCCGGAGTGGCAATTACCGCTGCATCGGCAATGCGGCCCGGCAACGCGGCAATTTCGCGCCAATCCCGAAACTGCCGTTCTTCCGGTACCTGACACAAACGTCCGAGTTCCCGCCGATGTGTTTCCCTCGGATCGGCAATCGCCACAATTTCCGGTTTTGACGGGTGCGCATGCAGCAACCTTGCATAGGCTGTGCCGCGATTTCCCGCGCCAATAATGATAATTTTCAATCTGCTTTTCATCTCATGCATCTCGTTTCATCTAAATTATGGAAAACCATTTTTCGCAATAATAATTTTTTAATTTTGTCGTTAAGAAGTTTTCCCGCATACAGCAAATCTGCGGATCGACGGCGGCAACATCGCCTTGGCAATCTTCAAACGAACTTTTCGCGTTGCAATTTTCGAGTCGATCACATCGATCTTCCGATGGCCGATGGCACTGCCGATACTCAACGGTATCCAGGTATCACTCTCCGGATCAAATGACTCGACATAGTATTGCAATACCCGCTCTCCTCTGGTCGTATCTTCCATGATAATGACATGTTCGATCAACGACGGCTCCGGCAAAGACAGTTCCAGCACATAGCCATCGCCGCCGGTTTCCGCCAGAGGCCGTTCAAGACGCGACCGGATCATCTCGCCAAATTCCGCGGCATGTCGTGCGTCGCGCTCGGGGATTAAGCCGTCTGGATCGGGAGTCTGATTCATCAACAGAACACACCCTCTTCCAACTGTTTCGTAATATATCTGCATCATCTTTTCCGCCGGATGAAGCAAACCGGCATTATACGGCGACCAGAACCAATGCGCCGTCCGGCTGGTGGTACAGCACTCAACCGGCAGCCATATCGGGGTAATCCCCTCCGCCTGTGTTGCTTCCGGCCCGATGGCAGCAGGGGCATCCCCGCACGGCGGCCACATCTTGTCCAAAGCATCGCTGCTGACCGTATTCCACGACGGGTAAGGAGCCCAGCCGGACTCATTGCCGACAAATCGCATAGTTGCGGCACCGGAACAGAATACCGCGGCATGCGGCTGATAACGTTCCAGTAACGGCTTTACCAGTGCGGTATCCGCGCTACCATCCAGCCAGACTTCGACCAGGTCGCCGTAACCGGTAAATAATTCGGTCAGCTGTTCAGTGTAGTACTCATTGTACAACTGCTGGTGTCGTGGATTGCCGGAACGACTGATACCACCCTGACGTACGCCAAAATGGCTATCCGCCGGACTGATATAAAAACCCAACGGCATATTGCGCCTCTTGCACTCATCGGCCAGCTCTTTGCAAATGTCCCCCTGTCCGTTCTTCCACGGTGTATTGGCAATACCATATTGGGTGGTTTTCGTCTGCCACATGCAGAAACCACCAAAATGTTTAGCGGTGAACACGATGAACTTGGCGTTCATGGCTTCCGCCACATCCACCCACTGCCTGACATCCAACTTGACAGGGTTGATCTTTTCAAGCGGCGTCGAAAGTTTATCGCATTCGCCATCCATCAATTGCCAGGTATTAGGCGCATAGTGAATGAACATCCCCATGCCCAGATCCTGCCATGCCAGCTGATCCGGGGTCGGAGTTGCAAGTTTAATTCCACTTTCAATTATCATAATCATTCCTTTTCTATATTACTTCCGTCAGACTCAATTCGTCCACCATGAACGCACCGCGCGCATGTTGGAATAGCCGGATCCATACCTGAACAAACTTCACTTCGCCGCCAAACTTGACTTCGGCGGAAAAATTCTGCCATTCATGGGTTCCGGAGATAAGTTTGACGTCATGATGCTCCACCACTTTTCCGTCAGCGTCAAACCCCACCAGCTGAATGCCGCCGCCTTCCGGGAAACGCGGTCCAGGCAAAAGGTCATTCGAACATATCTTTCCCGTCATCACCAGCTTGCCGCCGTGATACGGCAGCATCCGCCCGGCCAATGCCGCCGGACCGATGCTCCACACCTTCAAGCAGGACTTGCCCGCCGCCGGAGACTCCGCGTCTATCTCGATATGGCTGGTGGTCGAAACGAACAACTGCCCGTTCCAGTCCTCGCCGTCGGTGATGAACGTCCATTCCTCCGGCGCCAGGAATTGCTCGAAACCACCGTTCGCCAGCAACTCCTCTCCCGCATACGAAATCAGATTAAAGAACAGAACTCCATATACCACGGCTATTCGCTTAATCATCTTCTACCTTACCGGTTTCAGTTCAATCAGACGCAGTCCGGGGCCGGGAACGTTCAGCGAAAACATCAGATTGCCGTTTTCCGTTTTCAGCGACGGAGTCGCAATACCAACCGGTTTCGACTTTTCTATCATCTTGTCGATAGCACCCTTGTTATCGATGTTCGGCTTGCCCAAACGTAACCATTCGCCGAAACTGTTACCGTATTTGTCGTCCGAAGCCAGAACTCGGGTACACTTATACTTACGGTCGCCGACACCCTTGATCGTCAGGTTGACCGCGGTCTCATAGGGCTGACGGGAAACGTCCTCGTCGTAACTGGTAAGCAGGATTACAATCGTTCCGTCCTTCTTAACCACCGCGATCCCGTCTACCGGTTCGCTGGTACGCTCCAACGGCAACCGGTACCCATCCTTGAGGTAATTCAACAGAAGGAACGCGTTATATACCGGCTTAGGTACGGGCTTGGCAACGGTACCCTTCATGTAATCATTGGGACGGGTCATCATCGACAACGAACCGCTTTCATTATAAATCGGCGGTGCTGCCGGCATTTCCGGATGGTCCACCATGCCGAAGAAGTTCGAGTAATCCAGCTTGCTGTCCAGAAACAGCTTGACCATCTTAACCGCCATGGTGGCATTCCATGGTTTTTCCGACTGAATGCTCGACATCGCAGTACAATTCCATTCCGTACACCCGACCGGATACTTGTTCATCTTCGGGTAAGTTTTCTGGAACTCGCGGCTGTCCTCAATCCATGACGGTATGATGTTGATCGACCCGGCCTGACCGGCATAATAATGGCGAGAGCGATGTTCCACCAGATGCAGTTTGCCGATCTTTTCGAGATGGGCCACAATGAATTCGTCGCTGGCTCCGGACTGCCCGCCACTGGTCAGCCCGGTCATGATGCGGACGCCAAATTTCTTGTCTACGCGCTCCTTGGCGAGATACATTTCTTCGGCCATCTTTACAAATTCCTCGACCGTACCGATATAATCCCCGCCGGTAGAAGGCAGCGACGGCTCGTTCCAGAGTTCCCACAACCACTTGTTGGCCTCTTCCTTGCCGTAACGTTGCACTACATGGGTAAACATCGCTTCCATGAACGCGCCCCATTTCTTGAAATCGTTCGGCGGCGTTCCGTTATGCCATCCTGTCTTGCGGGTTCCGGGGCGATCCAGCGCCGGAGGCATGGTACCGATGGTGATTACCGGAATGAAATGGTATTTTTTGACCAGCAGATCGCAAACCTTATCGAATTTAGTCCAGTTGTAGATCGGTTTGCCGTCCTTGTCATCTGACTGGTACATGTCCAGCATGTTGCAGATCTCGCGGAAACGGATATATTCGATCCCGGCGGCTTTCAGCAACGGCAGGCACTGCTGTACGTCCGGACGCAACAACCATCCGGCATAAAGCGCATCCACCCCGGCCCAGGATTTGTAATTGATCGGCTGTGTTTCCGCCTTAGACAAGTCAACGGTAATATCCGATTTTTCCTTCACGAAAGGCAGAATCATCCCGGCCGGTACGCTGCGCAGGCAGATTTCATCCAACCACAGCGTCCCTTTGGCTCCATCGAACATCCGCAGCCAGAGTTGTACTTTCTTAACCGAACCGGGCATTGATATTTCCCGTTGGTAATAAGTCCATGGCTTCGTGCCCAGATTAATATAGAGATCTTCATGACAGATATGGTTGCCGTTATCATCCAAACCGACCAATTGTACACCGCCGCCGGCCCAACTGGCCTTCCCCGCCTTGATCATATCCGAACGTAACCAGCCGCTGAGAATAAGTTTTTCTCCGTTGTAGGGGAACGGGTTGCTGACCATGGTGGTTCCGCCGCCGGAAAGCCGCAGCGACTTCTTACCAGCCGCCACTACGGCTGTATCCTGTACTGCTTTGCCGTTGCCCTGGCATTTAAAACTGTCCCAGTCTTTGCCGTCACGCTTGAAAAACCAGTAGTTAACGCCAAGAATATCCTCAAAATTACTGTCGCCGACCAACTTTTCCGAAAAACCGTCCCGCACTGAAACTTTAAGGTTGCGGTAATAGGCCGTCCCGCTCGAGCCCCAATGCGCCAGGGAAATAACAAAAAAGGCACAACGTGATGATGGCGTCAACTTCAGATTGAAGGTTTTCCACGAGGTATCGCCACGTATTTGGATGAGATCGTCATGCCCGATACCCTTCTTTGACTTGTCATAATAGGATATTGTCCCCCAGCCAACCCGGAAATCTTCGCCGACCAGAGCCTTGCAGGACGCGTCAAAAGATACTTCCACCGTCTCGCCGGGAATCACCGGGATATAATCGGTTTTGACATTCCCGCCCGGCCCCATCTTGACCGCGTTGCCCTCTATCGTAAGCTTGGGAGTGGATTGCGGCATCATTTCGCGCCAATGCGGGTTGGCAAAGTTCACGCTTAACAATTCACGCTCAGCTGCACGTCCCGACGCGGACAAGAAAACCGAGAACGCACATAACATTATTACATATTTAAATCGCATGATTATTCCTTATTTTTCGACTTCAAGGGACAGAAAGAGCCACGGCCATGATTTTATCATGGCCTGCGCTCAAAGATTCCATTATTCCGGTGCTTCTTCTAGAAGGTCACGCAATACATCATGGCAAAGCCACCGTAATAAGTGTAGTCGAAGTCACGACCGGGATCCATTGGACTGACGCCGCCATCCCAACGGGCATAGTTGAATCTCTTATTATGGCGCGCCGTCCAAGTCCAGTTGCCATGAATAACCGAATAGGTATCATCCGAGTCAAACCACATGACAGTCATACTCGGCTTGGTAATTTTCCCAACATTACCGCCCAGGAACCGATTGTAAGGATCGTTCCCGCTCGGTAAACAACTGATTGCGGCATTCCAATTGTAAGTGTCCCGTGTCCAATCCTTATTCAATGCACTGGGACAATGCCAGACCCCCAGTGTTGTCAAACCATCGGAACGATATGGGCGAAATTCCCCCGTATCATTCTTGAAATTCATACTTTCACATACCAAATACATCGCGACCGCACCATTATTGCCGTTTTGATCGTTGGTGAAAATGTTGTTGTTATTATCCGACAGATACCCCATTACCGCCGTCGCCAGTTGTTTCTGATTATTTACACAGGAAATATTTTTTGCCTTGTCACGGGCAGCATTCAGCGCCGGCAGCAACATCGCCGCCAGGATGGCGATAATTGCAATCACCACCAGCAGCTCGATCAATGTAAAGCTTTGAATAACATTTCGACGTTTCAACATCTGACACATTTTCATTTCTCCCTGGTTATTTGTTTGCACGATTCTCGAACGATTAATTTTCCTCTAAAATCATTTTTCGACATATCCGGATGTAACGGGATATTTCTTACGATATGGTCAATCAACATCCCGGCCGCCCATTGCCCCAACTGCGGCAAATCATAATGAATTGAGGTGATACCCGGCGTCGCCAGTTCGCAAAGCCGGGTATCGGACGTGCTGATGACGGAAAGGTCTTCCGGACAACGCAATCCAGCCTTGCTCACCTCCTTCAACAGCGCAATCGCCGTCTGGTCACCAACAACCATCACCGTCGGCCTTTCTTCCTGCGGCAGAGCAAACCATTCCTGCAGCAAGGGTTTCGCCGCGCTGTAATCACCCAGATTATCCGGCGTATGGAGTATTCTCACCTGATAATCCTTTGGTGCCAGCCGCTTCAAGATGGCATCGGCATTCTCCAGGTCGCGACGCCGGGTCGGATAATGCAACCCGATCTGACGATGCCCCATCGCCAACGCATGCTCAACCGCCGTGATTGTACCGTAAACCACATCATTAGCTACCGTCGGGACCAACTCGCGAACCTCCATATAGTCACCGATACAAACACAAGGAATGCCGAAATTATGGAACTTCTGCACCACGCCAGCCTCAACATATCCGGCAAGAATGACGCCATCCACACTGCACTGGCTGATATGGGCCGGAAAAATAAACGAATCAAGGATGGAAAGATTATAGAGGCTGACATTCAAACTGTATCCCCGGCTCCGGCATTCTGCCTCGGCTCCAGCCATACATAAGGCAAAAAAAACATTGGCCAATCCATCCGCCATATCATCGGACAGAATGAAACCAATGTGGCCGGTATGTTTGGTGGACAACGCCCTGGCCGCTGCATTGGGCTGGTAACCACACTCCCGAACCACCCGCATCACCCGTTCCCGTGTCTCCTCGCTGATCGGAATGTTGCTGCCCCTGGCGTTGAGAACCAGGGAAACAGTGGACTTTGCCACACCCACCTTACTGGCGATGTCCGAGATTGTGATTCGTTTTGTCATCTTTTCCTCTCTTATCGAACCGGAACACCAAAACCGGTTTTATTGCTTAATGAGATTATAATTCACCATCATTACGATGTCAATAGGCATGTGACAAAAAAGCAATATTTTATTGGAAAGATTTTAAAAAGTGATTTTCAGAAAAAAGTTTACGAGATTGTGGCAGAATCCTCGTTCGCCGGGCATCGGGAACGAGTGTAAACCGAAGTAAAAATGACTCCGGCAGCCATCAGACCAAGCTCAACGCCGCGCTTACCCCATTCGCCGCCAACAGGACGATAAAGCAGTACAACGCTGTACGCGGTATTCAAACCAAAAAGTATTCCCCACGCCCAGGCTGTCACCAGGCAACGACGTTTGAACAAGGGGTGAGTCCAAAATTCGCAGGGAACGTGCTGGCGCGCATAGTCCTCGGTAAATGGATGCCCGCAAAGTATTGAATAGAGGGTGAAACCGAAAAGCACCCCATGCGCCATAACCCCCATATGCGCGATAAACCAGAAGTTATGCAGTAGATTTACACCAACCAGCGCACTGGGGAAGAAAACTATCCCGGCCCACATGATCGCGCCGCGATGGGCTCCAGTCAGCGCCATGAACAGCGTCAGAACCGCCGCAACCCCGATTCCCAACTCCAGATGAAACAATGTCCGTTCCCAGGTTATGATCCATAATGAGATCCACGGAGCAAATGCCAATATTAATTTAAAAGGGTTCACGATTTCCTTCTCCGGATTTAAGGAATAAGAATATGGCATAACAACCATATTGTCAACGTCCGGATTTTTTTTTAGATTATTATTCCCGTCCGAGTTTTTTTCTATTTGCACATGGTTTTCATTAATATTATATTAAGCCTGATTTTACATAACATTTGGCGAAACATTTTTATAAAATATGAGGTAATTGGTATAAAATGGGCCTGGAGGTTACGGACGTTTCAAAACATTACGGTGACGTTCCCGCTCTCAATCGAGTCAGTTTAAAGGTTGAAAAGGGAGAGTTCTTCACGATTCTGGGACCATCCGGATGCGGCAAAACCACTTTGCTTAAAATCATTGCCGGACTGGAACTCTGCGACAGCGGCAGAATATCCATCGGAGGCGAAATCGTTACCAAGATCCCCGCCAACAAACGCAATGTCAACACCGTCTTTCAGAACTACGCGCTGTTCCCGCACTTGAGCGTATATGAAAATATTGCCTTCGGGCTGCGTTCCAGGAAATTCAACCGCGACATCATCGAGGAACGCGTCGGCAAGGCATTGGAGATGCTGCAGCTGACTCATACCTCCGAACGCTACCCCGCCCAATTGTCCGGCGGCCAGCAGCAACGTGTCGCCCTCGCCCGCGCGCTGGTCAATGAACCGGCAATACTGTTGCTTGACGAACCGATGTCGGCGCTGGACGCCCGGCTCCGCTCCCAAGTTCAGGTAGAGCTGCGCAACCTGCAACGCCGTCTTGGCAAAACTTTTATCATGGTGACTCACGACCAGGACGAAGCTCTTACGGTTTCCGACCGGATCGCGGTCATGAACCTCGCCACTATCGTACAGATCGGTACCCCGACCGAGATCTATGAACGACCGAAGAACAAGTTCGTCGCCAACTTTATCGGCGATGCCAATATGTTTGAAGCCACCAGAACCGGCGATAGCGGCCTTATTACGGAGTACGGCACACTGGAAACATCCCTGCCTATCCCGTGGCAAGAAGGTGCCGTGGTCATCCGCCCGGAAAATATCCGGCTGCACGACTCAAATCCCGGCTTCAACACTCTGCCGTTGAAAGTCCGCGACAGCATCTATCGCGGCGATCACCAGGAAATCTGGTTTGAAGAAAACAATCTGAAAGCCAAAACCACCAATCATACCTTGTATCGTCCGGGGACAGAAGTTTGGCTGGAATTTCTTAAAGATGCACTGGTGCCGCTGAATGAAGAAGAATAAACGAACAATCTGGCGTGGCGAACTTACTACGACCGGGAAACTGGCAAGGCGCGGCTGGCTGTTCATGTCACCGGGTTTCTTCTGGATCTGTTTTTTTCTGGCCATTCCCTGCCTGGTACTGGTACTGGTGTCTTTCTGCCAGCGCGAGGCTTACGGCGGCATCGATTTCACTTTCACCGGGGAAAACTACTCCCGTTTGATGGGATTCGGCGGACTGCTCGGGTGGACTCCCGACTACATCATGATCCTGGGGCGAAGTTTGTTGACGGCGGCGATCACAACCTTTTTCTGCGTTATCCTTTCCTATCCCATCGCATTCTTTATCGGTTCGCGACAGGGCAACAGCAAATATGTCTGGCTGACGCTGTTGATTATCCCGTTCTGGACAAATCTGGTAATCCGTACCTATGCATGGTTTCTGGTACTGGCACCGGAAATGCCGCCGGCGCGGTTCGCCGCCTGGCTGGGGCTTATTGATCACGGGGCCGCGCTCTATCCCGGGACATTCGCGGTCTATCTGGGCATGGTCTCGACCTTCCTGCCATTCATGGCGCTGCCGCTCTATGCCAGTGTCGAAGCAATGGACTGGTCGCTGGTTCAGGCCGCGCAGGATCTATACTCCAGGCGCACGAGAGTATTCCGTTGCGCCATATTGCCGCAAACTTACCCTGGGTTATCCATCGGTATCGTGCTGACATTCATCCCGTGCATGGGGATGTTCGTGGTACCGGACATGCTTGGCGGCGCCAAATACATGTTGATGGGCAATCTGATCCAGCAACAGTTCGGAGTGAGCCGCGACTGGCCTTTCGGAGCGGCAATCAGCTTCTTTCTGATGACGATCACGCTGGTAGCCCTGATTATAATCCGTAAGAAAGGGTTGAAGCATCTATGAAAAAACCCGGACTTCTTCTGGTTATATCATCGGTCGGCATTCTGCTGTTCCTCTATCTGCCGTTGATGGCGGTGGCGTTCTTCTCTGTAAACTCATCAAAGTACGGTTTGGTCTGGAAAGAGTTCAGTTTCAAATGGTACGTCCGGATGATCCAGGATCCGTACATCCTCAATGCCGCACTCAACACACTGATCCTGGCAGTAATTTCCACCGCAGTCGCCACCACACTGGGAACCGCTCTGGCAATCGGCATGGAGAATTTCCCGTGGGGGAAACGGCTCAAATCGTTCCTCGACAGCATCCTGCACCTGCCGGTCATCACACCTGACATCATCCTGGCGGCCGCGCTGGTAGTCGTATTTATGTTCCTGCGCAAACTGATGTCCATCTTTGAACCGGGATTACTGACCATGACTATCGGGCACATCACCTTCCAGATCGCCTTTGTCGCGCTGGTAGTGCGGAGCCGCATCGCATCAATCGGTCACAATGTCGAAGCCGCTGCCCGGGATCTTTACGCCAACAATGTCTATCTGCTCTGGCATGTCACACTGCCGCTGCTGATGCCGGGGATCATCGCCGGGGCAATGCTGGCGTTTACACTGTCTCTCGACGACTTCGTCATCAGCTTTTTCACCTCCGGGCCGAAATCGGTGACTCTGCCTCTGCTGATCTACGCCTCGGTCCGACGGGGCATCACTCCGGAGATCCACGCCCTGTCCACGGTTATTTTGCTGTTGACGGTGATTCTGGTCTTTACCTTTGAACGTCTCACCCGGATTCAAAACCGGGCCAAGAATAATCCAGCAAAGGGGAGGAAATAATATTATGAATTTTAAAGAAGTGTTTTCCGGTATCAAAACCTATAAAAACAAAATTTTAAAAGGACTTATCATGTTCAAAGTATTTAAAACAATCTTGATGCTGGCGGTCGTGACCATGTTTTGCGACCGGGCCTTGGCAGGCAACGAACTGCGGCTTTACATCTGGTCGGAATACATCGATCCGGCGATTATCAAGTCGTTTGAACAGAAATTCAATTGCAAGGTTTTCGTTGACCTCTACGAATCCAATGAGGAAATGACGGCAAAACTGCTGGCCGGCGGTGTCAGCCAGTATGATATTGTCGTTCCCTCCGGCTATGCGGTCAAAAGCATGATCCAGCAGGAGCTGTTGAAGAAGATCGACAAAACCAAGATACCCAACCTGAAAAACCTCGACCCCAAATTTGACAAGCTTCCTTCCGATCCCAACGGCGACTATTCCGTTCCCTATCAGTGGGGTACCGTAGGAATCTATTATCGTACCGACAAAGTAAAAGATTTCAAGCCGACATGGCAGATGGTTCTTGGCAATGACCCCAAAGGTACTTTTATCCTGATGGACTCAACCCGGGAAATGATCGGATCCGTCCTGATCGCACTGGGCAAATCGCCGAACACTACCAACAAAGCGGATATCATTGCGGCAGCACAGGCTCTCCTCAAAACCAAGAAAAACAAGGATTTCAAAGGTTTTGAAGGCGGCATCGGCGGGAAAAACCAGGTCATTGCCGGAGCAGCCGCCATGGCGGTAACCTATAACGGCGATGCGGTCCGCGGCATGACCGACAATCCGAATACCGCATTCGTCAACCCCGAGGAAGGCGGCCTGATCTGGGTCGACAGCATGGGCATCACCGCCAAAGCTCCAAACGCGGAACTGGCATATATGTTCGTCAACTATATCCTCGATCCTCAGATCGGTGCACAACTCTCTAATTTCAACCGCTATCCCACTCCCAACGCGGCAGCAATCCCGTTCATTACCCCGGAAGACCTGAAAAATCCGGCGATCTATCCCAGCGAAGCTACCAAAAGCAAGCTGCAGTTCCTCGACGACCTCGGCATGGGGAACCGTATTTATGACGAAGCATGGACCATGATCAAATCACGTTAATCATCTGGCACCATAAAAGACAAAATGCCCTGTCTACGACAGGGCTTTTTTATTTTATAATCGAAAAGGTATCAGTCTCCGATATAGGTACCACGAAAACGCTGCGGCCAGACATCGTGATTATCCTGCCAGTGCTCCGTTTTGGGTTTGCGATCGATTCCGGCAACATATTTCAGCAGATAATAAAACAAGATCCCAACCACAACGGGAAAAAAGGTCAGAACAAAGTAGAGGAACGAAAGTTGTTCCTTGGAAACATGAAAATAATCCCACCAATATTGATCAGGCATGTTCGACAATAGCGAGAACATCATAAAAGCCGCCGCTATCAACGGAGCCTTGGAAATAGGTTTTATCGGTTTCCGGTCGGGAACATCACGGTAAATAATATAATAACCGATCCGCGCCAGAAAACGATAGATTACGATCACCAGCAACAATGACAGTAGAGCCGTCGCATATAGAATAAACCGCGAAGGAAGTTCCGAGAACATCTCATCGAACATCTCCGTGAATGTCAGCCCATAAAAGAAACCACCCAGCGCAGCAACCATAAGAAAACAATTGAGACCTTCAAACAGCGAATCACTGGTGAACCCTTTCCAGAACGGACGGCAGAAGCACATCAAGATTACGCCAACAACACAGATCGGCAATCCGGCCACCGGATTTTCCATGCTGCCGCCCCAGTAAAGCAACAATAACCCATCGGCGAGCAACAGAAATAAAGTAATCTTTTTCTTCATCTCACGCCTCCGCTCTTTTTCCATACTTCTAATTATAGATGGCGGAACGCAAGATGGCAATCATCTATCTATTTCAACGAATCATTTTTCCATATATTCCGGCAAAAAGCAAAAAAAAGGCCGGCGCTGCCACAATTGACACGCCGGCTCCCGCTCCGGAACAGAACCTTACTTCTTGCGGTCGCGTTCACGGGCACGGCGCCAGGATTCGTATTCATCAAGAGTGCCGGGGAAATCAGTTATTTCGCCATCCTCAATATTGATGATCCGGGTGGCCAGACTGCTGATGAATTCACGGTCATGGCTGACGAAAATAACGGTCTGCTCCACCAGCGACAGCGCATAGTTAAGGGCCTCGATGGATTCAAGGTCGAGATGGTTAGTCGGCTCGTCCAACACCAGCACATTACCGCCTTCAAGCATCATCTTGGCAAGGAT